>JAJQCI010000150.1 GCA_021202835.1 Clostridiales bacterium
AGGTTTTCTGCACCCTACAAGCCTATTTTTGAATTTCTAACTGTTAAACACCCGAACTGTTACCAAATTCGCCGTAAATTTTTTAAAAAAATTGTATAATCTGTTGCAATCTTCATAAAAGTTTGGTATAATTAATTTAAATATTGTACATATAAATTATGGAGGTGCATTTAATTATGTCATTAGGAAACATTATTGTCGGTCAGTCAGGCGGCCCTACTTCTGTTATCAATTCAAGTCTTGCAGGTGTTTTCAAAACTGCTCTTGATATGAACGAAGGCAAGGTTTACGGTATGTTAAACGGTATCGACGGTCTTCTTCACCGTCAGTATATCGATATGACCGAAAGAATCAAAAATGATCTGGATGTTGAGCTTTTGAAGAGAACTCCCTCTTCTTTCCTGGGTTCATGCCGCAGAAAGGTTAAACCCGAAGATTATGATGAAGTTTTTAAGATTTTAAATGAGCTTGAAATAGGCGCTTTCTTCTATATCGGCGGAAATGACTCTATGGATACTATTAAGCAGCTTTCCGCATACGGAAACAAGATAGGTTCTCCTATCCGTTTTATGGGCGTTCCCAAAACAATTGACAACGACCTTGCAGTAACAGACCATACTCCCGGCTACGGCTCGGCAGCTAAGTATATCGGCGCTACTCTTAAGGAAGTTATTCGTGACGGTCTTGTTTACAGCCATGCTACGGTTTCCGTTGTTGAAATCATGGGCAGAGACGCAGGCTGGCTTACACTTGCTGCTTCACTGGCTAAGGGCGAAGACTGTGAGGGTGTTGACCTTATTTATCTTCCCGAGGTTCCCTTTGATATCGACAAATTCGTTGCTAAGGTTAAAGAGCTTCACGCTCAGAAGGGCTCTCTTGTTATAGCTGTTTCAGAGGGTATCCACACTGCTGACGGAAAGTATATCTGCGAAATGAGCGCTTCAGACAGAATGGTAGACTCCTTCGGTCACGTTGCTTTAAGCGGAACTGCTTCTTATCTTTCAAACCTTCTTGCAGGCGAGCTCGGCTGCAAGACAAGAGCTATTGAGTTCTCAACAATGCAGAGATGTGCAAACCACATCGCTTCTCTTACAGACATCAACGAGGCTTATGCCGCAGGCGCTATGGCTGTTCAGGCCGCTGCTGCAGGCGAAACAGGCAAGGTTGTTATCTTCAAGAGAGTTTCAACAGAGCCCTACATCATGACAACTGAAACATATGATGTAAACGCTATTGCAAACGAAGTTAAGAATGTTCCCTTAGAGTGGATCATTAACGACGGAACAGGTATCTCAGACGAAGCTGTTAAATATCTCCGTCCTCTTATTGCAGGCGAGCTTCAGCCCATTATGGTAAACGGTCTTCCCAGACATATTACAGTAAAAGACTGCTGATAAAAGACAATAATATACTGAACACCGGTAAAACCTACAGATAATGTATCTTAGCTGCGGCTCAGCTTACATCACTGCGATTTTAAGGCGTTTAGCATAATTTAAAACATTGCACAAACTCGGCTGCTGCAGGCTTCAAAACCTGCGGCAGCCGTTTTAAGTTTCGCTGACTATCAAATTATATGCCGCATATATGTAAGCAGGACGGCGGCAAGTCACTTTCCCCTGCAGGCTTGCCTGCCGAACCACAAAAAAGCCCCGGCATTTGCAGGCCGAAGCTTATTTCATCTGTGTTTAAAAACCGTAATAAAGGTTTTCACTGTCATATTTTATTGTCATAACGGGGGCCGATGAGCTTGTTTCGGCTATGTTTACATATCTTACGCCGTCCTTTATGTTGACGGAGGAAAGTGAACCGCTGTTTGAAATTACAATAACGTTCTTTCCGTTTAAAAATTCTTCTTTGAGTACCCTGTGGATAATATCGGCCTCACGGCTGTCGGAGAATTTTCCGCTGCCTGTGGCGTACATATCGCTTTTAACCATAACGACGATATTGTCGGAGGCCAGCCTGCTGACGTAGTCGGCAAAATACCTTATTTGGGTATCATTTGACTTTAAGAGGGTTCCGCCCTCTGTAGACAGGTTTACAATGGATATGCTGTCGTTTCCTGCCGTTGTGTAGTTTGAATACCAGCTTGTTGAAAGGCCGTCAAGGCCTAAGCTTTCACCGGTTAAGCCCACTGAAAGTATATAAAGGCTTTGGGTTCCTTCCGGTGCGTTTGAAATATCCATATTATAGTCGTCATTTTCAAGGGTTACGCTGTATGAGCCTGTGTCTGCAGATAAGTCGTCAAAATAAAGTGTTCCGCTTGGGGCTGTCTCTCCTGTCGTAAGGGCTGCGGCGTAAACCGACAAAACCTGTATGGGGTAAACCGCCTCGGAAGGCACAGAGCCGCTTAAATACTGCCAGCCTTCGAAATCCAGACTGTCGGTAAGGGTTATGTTATAGCTTGTTTCGTTTGCGTCTCTTATGTTCATTTTAACGATAACGCCGTTGTTTTCGCCCTTTACATACATTCCCAGCTTAGAGGGGGTTCCGCTTACATTAAGTCTGTCTGTAAAGCTTGCATAGGCACACTGAACAGAGGAGGAATTTGCCGAAAAGCCGTATGTAAGCCTTACGCTTGTGTTTCCGCTTGTTCCCACGCCGTACTGAATTCCGGCGCTGCCTGTAAAGGAGCCGTTTTCGGGGAATTTGAGAAATTCAACTGTGGGGGCTGATTCAAAATTGTTTATAACCTCTGTTGTCTTTCCTACATACACAGTTGTGCTTCCGCTTATGTCTCCCATGTAGGCGGTTATTTTGACTTCGCCTTCGCCTGTCGCCATAAAATAGCCGTCGTCGGTAACGTAGCCCTTTGAAGCGTCGCTTACGTCATATGTCAAAAGACTTGGGTCAACGGTTCTGCCGCCGAAGCCGTCTTTGTTATATTCGGCTGTGGTTATGGCCGTTGACTGGCCGTTTTCTATGATTCGGGTCGAGGGGGTTAGGGAAAGTCTTGAAATTTCCGAAAGAACAACTATGTCGGCCTCTCCGGTTACCTCTGTTCCGTCGGAAAGAGTTGTTGTGGCCTTGATTTTGCCTATGCCTTCTGTAGAGGGGGTGAAGCTCAGGCCGTTAAACTCTCCTTCAACGCCTTCAACCGTGAAGGTTATACTGTCGGAGGAAAGCTCCATAGGGTTGTAAAGATTGTCATAGGCCTTATAGCTTAGGTTGTAGTTAAGGCCGTTTACAAGAATGTTGTCCTCGGCAGAGGTTGAAATCTCCAAAAAGCCCAGGCCAGTATATTCTCCCACGGAGGAGATTCCCACTGCATTGGCAACGGCCCTCTGGGAACCGTCGGAGGGGGTGTTTACAACTTCAAGGCTGTCTCCGTCCTGAGGCTTAATAACCATTGTGGTTGAGCCGCCGCCGTCAAGCTGAATTGCGTCGTAGGCTCCCAGTTCTCTCATGATTTCGGAGCATTCGTAGGTCGTGGCGCCTATGCCCTTGACTCTGCCGTCTATACAGAGAATTATGATCTTGCTTTTGTCCTGGCTTACGCCTATACAGGTTCTGGGGTTTCTGGCCGAGGGGCTTATTATTTCGCCGTTGGCTATTGTTTCGCCGTTTCTCAATATTTCGCCTCCGCCGGATATTCCGAATTCAATCGTACTCATTTCCTTCGCAGGGCGGAAGAGGAAGCTTCCGTTTTCGACAAAGCTGACAGCCTGCCCTACGGAATAATAGCCTATCTTGCTTTCTCTTGTTGAATTGTTCATAACGATTATGTAGCCGTTTTCGGGAACCTCAACCGTTTCACCGGGCTGTGAAATATATGATATGGCCCCCGTGTCAACAACAATTTTTGTAAGGTTTGAATTTCTTTTGTCAATGTCCGCCGTTGAAGTTATTGCGGTTCTGTCAAAATAAACCGGCTGTGAAAAATTATCATATTTGTTTTTTCCCCCCAGCTCTATTATGGGGTCGGAAGAATTATAAAAACCCATAGATGTTTTTAAATAATCCACAAAGGCAATTCCGTCGGAATCTATAAAAAAGCCGGCATATTTATTGTCTTCGGCGTTGTAATAATTTCTCGCCTCGTCCAAATTTCCGTCGGAAAGATCCTGACCCATAGACGAGCCCGGGTTTCCGCTGCCGAAATAGTCGCCGTTTACTGCGGCAACAACGCCGTTTTCATAAGAAATAGCAAGAGTGCTTTCCTTATAGCCGTATTCCTCTGTGGACTTTATAACGTTAAGGTCAACGTTTTCGTCGTTTGCGTCTAATGTCAAAGCATACATATAAAGCCAGCCGTTTTTTGTGACCCTTGTTATTTCGTCGTATGTAACAC
>JAJQCI010000166.1 GCA_021202835.1 Clostridiales bacterium
GTAGTAAATTGCTTTGCTACATTGTGTTTTTTTGCTTAATATTCGGGATTTTTGCGGTTAAACCGTCTTACGGTTCAGATAGGGCGGTTTTTACTTGATTATGATTATTATAATAAGCAGCAATATCGTTAAGTACAATATTTGCTCACCCACACAATCACACTATTTTGGGGGAGACACAACCGCCCGTAAAGCCTTTAGGCTTTTACGTTTTCACTTATTCTCTTGTACAGTTAAAATTGTAACATATTTCTACAGTATTTTCAACGATATTTTTTATAACAGGTTTAAAATTTTCCGGAGCTTACCACCAAAATATGCATATTTCATTAACAATGTTGTTTTCGTCAAATGTGTATTCTGCGTGTATGGATTTGTCCTGATAAGCGATAATGTTTTCGTCTTTAACCGTGCTGTCTTTGACTACCTTCCAATATTTTTTATAGGCCGATTCAACCTCGTCTTTTGAAGAGCCTACGCCTATGTTATATTTTCCGAAACGGAACCTTTCAGAATATATTGTACACGAACTGACACTATCATTATAAACAGGTATTGGGCTGTCTGAATTTATTTTTATCGAAAAATCATCATAAACACAGTTAAGCCAATATTTTTTGCCGTATTTCTGTTCCGGTTCATATGAAAGTGTAACAATTTCATTGGGCTCACCCCAAACAGAAACAAGGGTCTCATATCTGCTGCGTACACTTGGCAGTGACAGCTTTCCGAAATAATCGGTTTCGTAATACTGTGTGTAATATCTGTATATTGAAAATATTATAAGGAACAGAACTAAGGTACACAAAGCGTACCCTAAAATATATAAAGCATTTTCAATTTTCCCCATCACTTTTTTTCACCTCTGCTGAAATGCTGTAGATTAATAATATCTTTTCTTTTCTCTGTGACGAAGCCAGGCCTGTGTAACGGTTTCAGTCAAAATAAGGCCTATGGCTATTGAAGCGGCAGAGAGTATAGTTTGAAAAAGGTAGTCTATGGCCCCTACGGAGTCATTCTGCATAAATGTTATCATAGTTCTGTAGAGCCCTATTCCCGGAACAAGGGGCATTATCGCCGGCATCTCATAGGCCGTTACGGGGTTTTTCTGAACCGCCGCAAAAATTTCGGAAAGAAAGGCTATTACAATTCCGCCTGCGGTACAGGCTAAAATTTCAGAGTTTTCTATGTGCTGTAAAATCAAATAATAGGATATGTAGCCGAAAGCACCGGTTACAGCCGAAAACGGCAGGGTTTTAACAGGCGCATAGAAAACTATGCCGAAAGCGGCTGTGGCTAAATAAGCTACAACAAAGTGAAAAATTATATCTCTCATATTAAACCTCCAAAAAGAACATAACCTTCAAGAACAAGGGCAACTCCGGCCGCAAGGCTTCCCCCCACTATAAGCCCTTCGGCAAGGCGAGAGGTTCCGGCGGAAATGTTTCCGGCAAAATAGTCTCTCAGTGACAAAAGAATTGTTATTCCGGGGAAGAAGGGCTTCATACCGCCGACTATTATAGGTTCGAAAAAGCATTTTGCTGAAAGCTCGCTGGCGGTTATGGCGATTGAGCCTGTTATAAGCCCCACAAGGAAACATTTTAAAAACGTTTTTGCCGGAAGATGTTTAACCAAAATAGCGGCAATACCTGATAAAAGGCCGCAGACAAAGGCGGCAAGAAAGTCAAAGCGAGTCGCTCCGGCAAGAATTGAAAAGCCGCCGCTTACAAAGCCGCACATAAGGCAGTAAAGCCAGTCGGGATAGGGCTTTTTGTCACGGATTCCCTTTAGATATTCCATTTTTTCGGTATAGGTTCTGTCGTCTTTTTCCAGATTTCTGACAAAGCTGTTTACTTTGCATATGTTTGTAATGTTTGTGGAACGGTCGTAGGTTTTTCTGATTTTAGTCTGTTCGCCCTTTGAATTTGAGGTAAGTATTATTACCGTAGGCAAAACAAAGGCCTCGGCAAAGTCAAGCCCGTTTTTTTGACAGACAAAACGGCATGTTTCCTCGACACGGTAGGTTTCGGCCGTGCTCTTTAAAAGAACCTCACCTGCACGGGCAGATATGTTCAAAATTTCATGTTCGGTTAAGTTTTCCATAATTCAGCCCCTTTTCTTCTCTTTTTTATTTACATCTGAAAAAAGTTATATTACATAAAAATATTATATCATAGGCAAAAACATATAGTCAAGAGATTGCAGAGAATATAAAAATTTTTATACAGAGAGATTTAACAGTTCAGCTTTTAACGGCGTCAAGGGCTCTGAAAATTAAAGCCTCCCTTTAAACGGGGAAGCTTTTTGATTTAGTTTAATTTGATTTGATAAGAGCGGCACACACCTTGTGAGGCCGTTTAAACAGCGCTGTTGCCGAAAGCTATGCCCTTGTCGGTAACGGCAGCCCTTATGTTGGCTTCGGTTTTAGACAGAATATTTATATATCCCTCTTTTTCAAGCCTTTCAAGGGAGCTGATTGTTTTGTTCATATGGGGGTCTTTTTTAAGCTTAAAATTAAGGCTGTCTCCGCCGCATACATAGGACTGATATATTCTTTCGAGAATGGTTGTGTCATATTCGTTCATATTTTCCTCCGAAAATTTATTCTTTTGATAATTATATAATAACTTTCAGTTTTTTGCAACCTTGTATTTTGAATAAAGCGCTGTTTTTACGAAGCAAGCGAAAAACGTCATTTTTTGACTCTTAATATATCTTTCTTTTTGAGCTCGTGAAGTGAGGCAAGGCCGGCATAGACAGCGGCTGCGGCTTCAGATATCCAAAAGGCATACCAAGCGTGGGATATGCCGAAGAGTGAGGAAAATATGTAAATCGCCGGAACGAGAATTATAAGCTGTCTCAAAGCCGCTCCCAGCATATTTACAACTCCGTTTCCCAGGCCGGAAACAGAATAACCCAGTACCATAGTAACCGAGGCAAAGGCGAATGTAACGGAAATTATTCTCAAAGCAGGCACTCCCAAAGCAAGCATTTCGTCTCCTGCCGAGAATATTCTCAGAAGGGGAGTGGGGAATATCATAAAGACAGCCGTTGCCGCCAAAGAAATAACTGCGGCTATGGGAAGAATTGTTTTAAACAGCTTTGAAATTCGCCCGGGGTTGTCGGCGCCGTAGTTATAGCCTACAATGGGGATTGCCGCCTGACCTAAGCCGTTCATAGGCATGAAAAGAAAGTTTTGAAGCTTGTAATATACACCGAAAAATGCTACGGCTGTAGGCGAAAAGGGCATAAGTATGGCGTTTACCGCAGTTACCATTATGCTGCCTATGCCCTGCGTAATTATTGTAGGCAGGCCCACCTTGTAAATTTGGAGAAGAACGGCCTTGTCAGGCTTATAGCCGGAAAATTTTACATTAACAAGAGGATTTCTGACCTTGTTTAAGAATACAGCCAAAAAAGCCGTTACCCACTGGCCTATAACAGTGGCGGCTGCGGCGCCCTTTACGCCCATAGCAGGAAAGCCCAAAAGGCCGAAAATAAATATGGGATCAAGTATTATGTTTGTTACGGCGCCGGCGATAAGCGTAAGCATACTGTCGAAGGTGTTTCCGACCGACTGTAAAAATCTTTGATACATTGTTCCTATGAAAGTGCCGCCGCAAAAAAGCATACATATAAATAAGTAGTCGCTGCACAAGCCGGCAATTTCCTCATTGTCGGTAAAAAGCCTGCCGAAGGCGGCTGAGCAGAACAGACCTAAAAGCATAAAAACGACGGTCCCCACAAGGGCAAGTATAACACCGGTTACGGCGATGTTTGAAGTAACATCATATTTTCCGGCGCCTACGCTTTTTGAAAGGAGGGCGTTTATACCTACGCTTGTACCTACCGCAACAGCTATCATCAAAAGCTGAACGGGAAAGGCAAGGGAGGTTGCCGTTAAGGCCGTTTCTCCCATTCTTGCCACGAATATGCTGTCGATAATGTTATATAACGACTGAACCAAAAGAGAAATCATAAGGGGCAGTGACATACTTATGAGCAGCTTTGTCATATTCATATCTGCCATTTTATTTGTTGTTTCCATAAAAACCTCCGAAGTAAATATATTTGTGTTTTGCTGACCGAATGATGCATAAAAAAAGCGCAAACCCAAAAAAAGGTTTGCACGTAACAGCCGACGGTCGCTTCCTTATTTTCATTTTAACATATAAAAAAGCCGAATGTCAAACATTTTTAAAGAAAAAAACCGGGAATTTCGTCAGGGTTAATTCATAAAAAATGTTTAATAAATATTATGTATACATTTTTTCGTAA
>JAJQCI010000177.1:0-3892 GCA_021202835.1 Clostridiales bacterium
CTCCACACCTGCAGTGAATGCGGAGAGGTATTTGAAGACGAAGATGATTTAATTCTTTTTGAAGGTAAGCTTTACTGTAAGGAGTGTTATGAAGAATGTACTGTTGTCTGTGACTGCTGCGGAGAAAGGGTACACGTGGATGATACCGAATCGGATTCGGAAACTACGGTTTGCTGCTTCTGTGCAGACGAAAGCTATTACCGCTGTACCGAATGTGAATGCCTTGTTTATACTGACGACCTTTATGAAGATGAATTTGGAAACTACCTTTGTTATGACTGTTGGAAACGTCTTGAAGAACTTGAAGAAAGCAAAGCCATTCACAGGTATTCATATAAGCCCAGCCCTGTATTCCACAGTGAAATTGAAGAAAAACGCTATTTCGGAACGGAGCTTGAGGTAGACAGACGAAGCCCACTTTCAGGTGAAGAGACAACAGAAAAAACAGCAAAGACTCTTATTGATGCTGTCAACGGAAATGAGGCGGACGAAAAGCTTTATTTAAAAATTGACAGAAGTCTCAAATTCGGCTTCGAACTTGTTTCACACCCTATGACCTTAGCCTATCATTTTAACGCTATGCCATGGAAGAACATTATGGATTATCTTCTGGGAAAAGGCTATATAAGCAACAGTGCTGAAACATGTGGGCTTCACATTCATGTTAACAGAAATTCTCTGGGCAATACTGAGGATAAACAAACAGAGGCAATAGCGAGAATTCTTATGTTTGTGGAAAACAACTGGGATGAAATACTTGTGTTTTCAAGAAGAACCGCAGCCCAAATGAACCGGTGGGCAGCCAGATACGGAACAAAGAATCCCGACGAGCTTAAAGCAAAAGCCAAGGACAAGGCTTCCTCTGACAGATATACCTGTGTCAACCTCAGAAATATTGATACCATAGAATTCAGAATGTTTAGAGGCACTCTTAACTATACGGTTTTTGCCGCAGCCTTACAGTTTGTAAATGCCCTGTGCGATATGGCTGTTTACTGTTCAGACGAAGAAGCCGAAACAATGAGCTGGGCTGAATTTACGAAAAGACTGAATGTAATAAAGGAAAAAGATTTAATTGACTATTTAAAGTCAAGAAGCTTATATGCTTAAAAAGGAGGAATATTATATGACAAATAATAATGGCTGTTCAGAATTGAAAAGCTTTACATCAATTTGTTCCTGCTGCGGCAGAGAAGTATTGAATATATACACTGTGTCGGACTCCGAAACTACGGTTTGCCTTGACTGCTTCAAAAAATATTATTACAGATGCAGTAAATGCGGAAGAATCAGAAGTACAGACAAATGTGAACATAATGAGAATCTGTCATATTACAATAATGACTCCTATCTGGTATATTATGATGTTGAAGCAGGGAAGAATCTTTTTATATGCGGAAACTGTTGGAATAAGGATAAACCCATGCATAATTGTAGTTATACTCCTGCTTTGTATTTTCACTCTTGTGATGGGATTCCGCATTATTTTGGAGTAGAACTGGAAGTGGACACAGACGATAATTACAATAAAATCGATGAACGCTATGAAAACCGTGACGGTCACATCTGTAATGTTTTGAAAATTGCCAATTTGAATGATTCTGAGAAGAACCTTTATATAAAGTCTGACGGAAGTCTTGATTACGGCGGCTTTGAAATGGTATCCCATCCTATGACCTTAGATTATCATATGAATAATATGCCATGGAAAGAGATAATGTCATATTTAGTTGAAGCCGGTTATTTAAGCCATAATACGAGTACCTGCGGCCTGCACATACACGTAAACAGAGCTTCTTTCGGATATACAGAAGAGGAGCAGACCGGCGCCATATCCAGACTTATCTATTTTACTGAAAAATGCAGCAATGAAATAACACGCTTTTCAAGAAGAAGCAAATTCCAGCTGGATCACTGGGCCGGCTGGTACGGAAAGAAAGACAGCCCGAATGAATACAGATGTTATCTCAGCGGCCACATAGGCGGCAAATATAAGTCAATCAATTTAGAGCACAAAAAAACTATTGAATTCAGAGTTTATAAGGGAACTCTTAATTATAACACATTTATAGCTTCTCTTCAGCTGACAAATGAGCTTTGCAAAGCAGCTGCGGCAAACAGTGATGATGAAATGAAAAAGCTTACCTGGGCTGATTTTATAAGAAGCATAAATGCCGAAGAAAACAAGGAGCTTATGATGTATCTTAAAAAAAGGGGAATTTATCCCGAAAATACTGAAAAAGAGGAGGCCTGATAATATGTGCAGCTTATTCGGAATAATAGACTATAATGCTATACTTACGGGCAAACAGAAGGAAAGATACATAAAAATTCTTTCAGTTGAATGTGAAGAAAGAGGAACGGACGCTACGGGCTTTGCTTATGTGAAGCCCGACGGCTTTCTGAAAATATATAAAAAGCCTTTGCCGGCCCACAAAGTGAATTTAAAGCTTTACAAAGACAACCCGAAGGTTGTAATGGGTCACACAAGGTTTGCAACTCAGGGAAGTGAAAAACATAACTTCAATAATCACCCTTTTTATTCAAAAAAGCTGGGCTTTGCTTTGGCTCACAACGGAATAATAGTTAATGACACGCTGCTGAGAGATTTACTTGAACTGCCTAAAACAAAAATAGAAACCGATTCTTACATAGCCGTTCAGCTTTTAGAAAACAGCGGTTATCTTAATTTTAAAAGTATAGCGAATATGGTTCTCCTGCTTTACGGTATGTATACATTTACAATTTTGACCAAAGAAAATGAGTTTTATATAGTTAAGGGAAATAATCCCCTGTGCATAGCCGATGCAGGAGGCTTTTATGTGTATGCCTCTACAAAGAAAATTCTTTTAAGAGCTTTTCGCAAGCTTAAGATAGAAAATCCCTGTTTTTTGGAATATTCAGGGAGCTGTATGCTTAAATTTAAAGAGGGTTATAATATAGAAGAAAAACAACTTTTTTTGCCATACAGCCTGAAACGAACATATGAAGTTGAAGCTGTTTTAGGATAATTGCAATTTTGTAATAAAATGTAAAATGCTGCTGCAATTTGGTTTGCGGCAGCATTTTTATTAATGACTTTATACGATACTCAGTAAACAAAACGATTTAGGCGGATTTAGGCGTATGTCGGCAGTTTCTCAGCTGAAATTTGCGACAAAGCTTTACTCAAAAGATAAAAGCTGCAGGGGCCGACAAGCCTCTCCCTTTAAGGAGAGGGGGACCGCACGAAGGGTGGTGGAGGGTACTGCAGGGGACACGCCCGAATCGGGTGCCGTTCAGTTCGGGCGTGGGCAGCACCTCTCAGTCACCGGGATATGTTGACCATAACAAATTGTCACTTCACGTCGGTGACAGCCGTAGATGTCCGACGCCCGGAGGGCGCTTTTGCCGCAGGCAAAAATTCTGAACCCCTTGAAAGGGAATTCTTATCAGCAGCCACAGTTTATCGGCTGAGATAATATCATTTTTTGTTTTTATCGTTTTTATATCAGGTTTGCAATTCTTTCTTCTACAGGGGCATATCTTTCGGAGTTAAGCTGTTCCTTTAAACATTCAAAGGGGTCAAGCTTGCTGCTTAAAACCATATTTGCAACGGAAGGGCTGAAACCGCTGACAAGGGCGACGCCTAAGCTGTTTTCTTTTACGGGAATAGTTCCTGTTCTGCTGCAAATATTCCAAAATATAAGTCGGGGGAGCTTATAGCCTCTGTTTTTGTATCTTTTTGCAATAGCCTCAAATAATTTTTGAGTAGGCGGATTAACATACCAGCTTCTCCTGCCGGAACTGCAGGTTACACAGGCATCAAATTCCATATCAGACAATATTAAAATATTTTTCGGTATATCTTCCTGTGAAGCATGGCTGTTTACGGCGGTTTGAAGTATAAGGT
>JAJQCI010000177.1:3902-4262 GCA_021202835.1 Clostridiales bacterium
TCAAAAACTTTTTCTATATTTGTGTTTGAACACTCATTGTGAGCTAAGGCGACTTCGATTTTTTCTCTTAAAGACCGGCATTTGCTGAAATCCCCAAGCTGAGGATTTTCGCTGAAAGTAATGTACTTATTTTTAAAGACACCGCCCGATCTTTCGGCAAAATAAATTGCCAGTGAATTGGCTACAGCCAAAGCTGTTACGCTTGTTTTTCCTATATGTGTAAACATACTTCCGGAACCGTCTGCTACGCAGATTGTATTTTTATCGCCTTTTACATAATCCGGAAGAGCCTTCCAAAGCTCTTCAAGGGCAGGATCATCTCCGCTTTTATTGATTGGGCTAAACCGGCTGCAGATAATT
>JAJQCI010000072.1 GCA_021202835.1 Clostridiales bacterium
CAGTTAAGACATATTAGGAGGGATTATATGAAAAATACACCGCATATAAATCAGCTTGCGGAAATTGCAGAAACGATACTTTTGCCCGGGGATCCGAAGAGGGCTAAGATGATAAGCGAAAGGTTTTTGGAGAAGTCTGAGTGCTTTAACGAGGTAAGAGGGGCGCTGGGCTTTACGGGGCTTTACAAGGGCAAAAAAATATCCGTAATGGGAACGGGTATGGGTATACCTTCAATGGGAATTTATTCCTATGAGCTTATAAATATTTTCGGAGTTAAAAATCTTATAAGAATAGGCACAACCGGCGCTATGCAGAAGGACATTAACGTGAGAGACATAATTCTCGCTCAAAGCGCCTCTACAAATTCGGCTTATTCAAGCCAGTTTAAGCTTAACGGCTATCCTGCGCCTACGGCGGATTTCGGCCTTTTGGAAAAGGCAGTTCAGGTCTGCCGTGAAAAGAAGCTGTCATTTCACGTGGGAACTGTTTTGACAAGCGACAATTTTTATACTGAAGACGAAAACCAAACCTCGTCGTGGAGTTCTATGGGTGTTTTAGGGGTTGAAATGGAAACGGCAGGGCTTTACTTAAACGCAGCCAGATACAGAGCGAGGGCGCTGTCGATTCTTACCGTTTCCGACCATATGATACTTGCGGATGCAGAGATAACTACCGCCGAAGAAAGGGAGAAGTCATTTACGGCTATGATCGAAACTGCCCTTGAAACGGCTGTGAAGCTGTAAAGAAAACAGAGGTGAAAAATTATGAGTTTGGTTTCTTATCTTATAAACGGGCTCAGCTTAGGGGCCGTATATGCTATTATTGCCTTGGGCTATACTATGGTTTACGGCATTGCCAAAATGCTGAATTTTGCCCACGGCGACGTTATTATGGTAGGGGCGTATGTTGTCTTCACCACAGTCAGCGGTATGGGGATGAACCCCTTAGCCGGCATATTGATTTCAGTCATTGTCTGTACTGTTACCGGTGTTTTAATCGAAACTATAGCCTACCGGCCTCTTTTGGAGGTTTCAAAGCTTGCTGTTCTTATTACGGCCATAGGCGTCAGCTATTTTCTTCAGAATGTGGCTCTTCTGATTTTCGGAGCCGACACGAAGTCATTTTCGTCAGTTGTTCCCTTTAAGGGCATAAACCTTTCGGGAGTCAGCGTAAGCGGCGAAACAATTGTTACTATCTGCGCCTGTATAATTATAGTAGTGGGTCTTACACTGTTTGTCAACTATACAAAGCCGGGAAAGGCTATGCTTGCTGTTTCGGAGGACGCCGGGGCGGCTCAGCTTATGGGTATAAACACAAACGGAACAATAGCCCTTACATTCGCCATAGGCTCGGCTCTTGCGGCAATAGCCGGCGTTCTGCTCTGTTCATCCTACCCGGCACTTACGCCCTACACAGGCTCCATGCCCGGAATAAAAGCCTTCGTTGCGGCGGTTTTCGGCGGAATAGGCTCAATCCCCGGTGCATTCATAGGGGGGCTTCTGCTCGGTATAATCGAAATTTTGGGCAAGGCTTATATTTCATCCCAGATGGCGGATGCAATAGTTTTTGCCGTGCTTATAGTGGTTCTTCTTGTTAAGCCCACAGGGCTTTTGGGCAAGGAAATTCAGGAGAAGGTGTGAAAATGGCAAAAAAAATATTTACAAAAGACAACAGTTCATATATTATAGTTATTTTAGCATACATAGTTGTTGAAATACTTTTAAAAACAGGCAGTGTGTCAAGCCTTATGAAAGGGCTTTTGGTTCCTCTCTGTGTTTATGTCATACTTGCGATTTCTCTTAACATAACCGTAGGTATTTTGGGCGAGCTTTCTCTGGGCCACGCCGGCTTTATGTGCGTCGGAGCTTTTACGGGAGCGTTTTTCTCACGCTATGTAGGTGACGCCATTTCATTCGGCTATTTGAGATTCGCCATAGCCGTTATTCTGGGGGCTTTAGTGGCTGCCATTTTCGGCGTTATAATAGGTATCCCCGTTTTAAGGCTTAAGGGCGACTACCTTGCCATTGTGACTCTTGCCTTCGGCGAAATCATTAAAAACATAATGAATGTTCTCTATGTAGGCAAGGACAGCTTAGGTCTTCATATTTCCTTTAAAGACACTGCCTCATTAAATCTTGACAGTGCAACGGGAGATATAATAATAAAGGGTGCCCAGGGCATAACGGGCACCCCGAAGGACTCCAACTTTACAATAGGCATAATTTTGATATTAATAACTCTTTTTGTAACACTGAACCTCATACATTCCAGAACGGGCAGGGCAATTATGGCCATTCGTGACAACAGAATCGCCGCAGAGTCAATAGGCATAAATGTTACAAAATATAAGCTTCTGGCCTTTACGATTTCCGCCGCCTTTGCAGGTGTGGCAGGGGTGCTCTATGCCCACAATTTGGCTTCACTTACGGCACTTCCCAAAAACTTCGGCTATAATATGTCGATTATGATTTTGGTTTACGTTGTTTTGGGCGGAATGGGAAACATAAGAGGCTCTATTATTGCGGCGGTTGTTCTTACGCTTCTGCCTGAGCTGTTGAGAGGGCTTAACGACTACAGAATGTTAATTTATTCAATAGTTTTGATAGTTGTTATGATTTTCAGCTGGAGCCCCACAGCAAAGGCTTTCAGAGAACGCTATTTCGGATTTTTAAAGAAAAAGAAAGAGGAGGTGTCATAAATGGCATTGCTTGAGGTAACGGGTCTTGGCATATCATTCGGAGGCTTAAGGGCCGTAGACGATTTTAACGTCATTATAAAACAGGGCCAGCTTTACGGCCTTATAGGGCCTAACGGAGCCGGAAAAACCACCATTTTCAACCTCCTCACGGGAGTTTATAAGCCTACAGACGGTCAGATTGTTTTAGACGGCGAAAACATAACCGGCAAGAAAAATGTTGACATATGTAAAGCAGGCATAGCCAGAACCTTCCAGAATATTCGTCTTTTCTCAGATTTAACCGTTTTGGACAACGTAAAGGCCGGCCTTCACAATGAATTTAAATATTCAACCCTTTCCGGTATTTTCCGTCTGCCTTCATATTTTTCAAACGAAAAGAAAATGGATGAAAAGGCATATGAGCTTTTAAAGGTTTTCGATTTGGATGGTGAAGCCGACTATAAGGCCTCAAACCTGCCTTACGGAAAGCAGAGAAAGCTGGAAATAGCAAGAGCCCTTGCTACCGACCCGAAGCTTTTACTTTTGGATGAGCCTGCCGCAGGAATGAACCCCAACGAAACTGCGGAGCTTATGAAAACAATCCGTCTTGTAAGGGATAAATTCAATATGACAATTCTCCTGATTGAACACGATATGAAGCTTGTTTCCGGAATCTGTGAAAAGCTGACGGTTTTAAACTTCGGTCAGGTTTTGGCCCAGGGCGAAACAGCCGAGGTTCTTAAGGACCCCAAGGTTATAAAAGCATATTTAGGCGAGTAGGGGGGATAAATTTATGGCAATGCTTGAAGTTAAGGATATACAGGTTTTTTACGGTATGATACAGGCGATAAAGGGTGTTTCCTTCGAGGTAAACAAGGGGGAGGTTATTGCCCTTATAGGCGCAAACGGAGCAGGAAAGACTACAATTCTCCAAACGGTAACGGGTCTTTTAAAGCCCAAGGCAGGAAAAATAATTTTTGAAGGCAAAGACATAACAAAAACCCCCGGCTATAAAATAGTTTCAATGGGTATGGCTCATGTTCCCGAGGGAAGAAGATTTTTTGCAAATCTTTCTGTTTTGGATAACCTTAAAATGGGCGCCTACACAAGAAAGGACAAAAATGAAATAGAAGAAAGCCTTAAAATGGTTTATGAACACTTCCCCCGTCTGGAGGAAAGAAAGGCTCAGCCTGCCGGAACTCTCTCCGGAGGTGAACAGCAGATGCTTGCTATGGGCAGAGCCCTTATGTCAAGGCCTTCTATTCTGCTTATGGACGAGCCCTCAATGGGTTTGTCTCCCATATTTGTAAATGAAATCTTCGACATTATAGATAAAGTCAGCAAAGAGGGCACAACTGTTCTATTAGTTGAACAAAATGCAAAAAAGGCCCTTGAAATAGCCGACAGAGCCTATGTTCTTGAAACGGGAAACATAGTTCTCTCAGGAGACGCAAAGGAGCTTATAAACGACGATTCCATCAAAAAAGCATATCTTGGCGAATAAAATTAAAAAACAGCTTCGGCTTAGGCAGGAGCTGTTTTTTCTTAAGCAATTTTAATGGTTTATTTAAGC
>JAJQCI010000343.1 GCA_021202835.1 Clostridiales bacterium
GTTATGGGGTTCATATAGGTTAAACCTTTTATTATAAATAATCACCTTACCTTTGTCATTGTTGGAAAATTGTTTAAAAGTTGTTGAATTGCCGTCAAAACTTTTTTATTATGTCATCTCCTTAAAAATTTATTTCCTGTTTTTATTATAAGGTATAAACGGTTATATAGCAAGAAAAATCTCGAAATAATATTTGACAAATTTTGCAATTGTCTTGCAGGGAAAATTTGTGCAATTTTATATGGAGAATTTTTAGGTTTTACGCTATAATAGTCTTAACAAGAAATTTCACATAGAAAGGGAGTGTTAAAATGGCATCTCACACCAAAAGTCCCGAAGCCCACAGCAGAGCCGTAGCAAAGTACACAAAAAACAATTATGACCGCATAGATTTTAAAATGACTAAGGAAAGCGGACTAAAAGCCAAACTGACCGACCACGTTTCCGTTACGGGGGAGAGCATAAACCAATTTATAACAAGAGCCGTTATTGAAACCATCAGCAGAGATGAGGAGAAAGCACAGTCTGCTGAATAAGGCTGTGCTTTCCGACCCTCAATTTATTCTTCTTTCTGCGAAACTTTGTTTGTATCGGTATCAACTTTGGCTTCTTCAATAGGTTTTTTCTCATCTTCTGCTTTTGCTCCGTATTCTTTACAAGTTTCATTGAAAGATTTGTAATATCTTTCTTCGGATATGGTTCCTTCATTAAACAACTTCATTGTAACAAACCATTCGGCAAAGAAAGGCTTAAAATATTCATTCTTAAAGCAAACAAAATATCTGTTTTCACGCTTTCCGAGTATAATATTATCTGCCTTGTCCTCATTTGCCAAAAGGCATATTAATGCGGCCGCATTATCCTTATAATCCTGTGAAATTACAGGTTTAGGAGGTTCAATTGGCTTTTCTTCCTTTTCTTCTTTGTACAATTTCTTCCTTATAAAAAAGAAGTATAAACAGACAACACCTATAATAAGTAAGGCAATGCCTAAAATCCAAAGTATGTATCCTAAAATGAAGTTTATAACCACCATAATATCACCGCCTTATAAAATTAATGCTCATAATCAGACCTCTTTTTCGATTTTGTTTTCAGGGGCTGATTCTGTGTTTTGGCTTTTTCTGCGGTTTTTTCTTTGGCTTTTTCAGCCTTTTCGGGTTCCTTTCTTTCGGCTTCAACAGCCTTGTCGGGCAAAACTTCCTTTGTTTTAGGCTTATCCTTGCCTGTTATAAGCCTTACCATTTTTTCGCTGTCTTTATCTCCTGCTTCGGCCGCTTTTCTGTAATATTTAAGAGCTATTTTTTTATCAGGCTCAACACCTCTGCCACGATAATATATTTCCGCAATCTTTTTTAAAGCCGGCTTATTTCCGAGATCCGCAGCCTGTTTGTAAAGTTCAAGAGACTTTTCAAGATTTCTTTCAACTCCAAACCCAAAAGTATAACAGACAGCAAGGTTAAGGTGTGCCAAATCGTCTTTATGGTCAGCCGCTTTTTCAAAACATTCCACAGCCTTCTTATAATCTCGTTTTGTGCCTTCACCATTTAGATAGCAGCAGCCTAAGTTATTAAGGGCAATAATATCCTCACTTGCGGCGGCGGAATCATACAAATTAAAAATCTCTTTAGGATTTTTGTTTTCGTCTGATTCAAGTGCAATAGCAAGGTTTCGCTGTGCTTCGGGATAATCCTGCTTTGCAGCTTTGAGAAAACAGTCAACAGCCATATCCCGTTTGCCCATAGAATAATAAAGTACGCCAAGCTCGTTTAAAGCCGCTTCTTCATTTCTTCTTGCCATTGCTCTCAGCCTGTTTATGTAATCATCATCGGTCTTTTCAAACTCTTTGCAGCTGTTGGTGTCAATATCGTGTTTATAAATATCAACATATTTTCTCCCATATAAAGGAACCGGCTTAAAACAGTCCGGCAAATAAGGCTCACTTATATGAATTTCCTTTTTGCCTGAACTGCGGCTTTTCTTTTCTATTACCTCATCAAAATTCAAATTTTCTATAACCTCTTTTTTGCTTTTCGCCATTACATCACCGTCCTTTCTTCGGTTTGTCGGCAAACATCAGCTTGAAGTTTACATATTTATCGCCTGTGTCATCAAGAATTATATCGGCTTCATAGGTTTTACCCATTTTCTCCGAATACAAATCCTTAAAATGAACTTTTCCTTTTTCCAAAAGCTGAACGGCAACGTCTTTTGTTATAGACTTCTTCTTGCTGTTGAAAAACTTGTTTTCTTTCCATAGAACAAAGGAGCAGACCCTGTTTTCACAGTAAAAATTAAGTTTGCCCTCATAAATCTTACTGCCGCAGCGAGGGCAGATACCGATTGCCTTTCTTTCGTTAAAAGCCTCTTTCATAGAATCAACTATGATTGTTGTTTTTATGATGTTTTCAACAAAGTTTGAAATATCTCTCATAAAACTGCTGCTGTCGGTCTGTCCTTTGGCAATCAAGGAAAGCCTGTTTTCCCATTCTGCAGTCATTTCAGCAGATTTCAGCTTTTCGGGCATAATGGAAATAAGGGCTTTTCCTTTTGGTGTGGAAACAAGGTTTTTCTTTTCCCTTATCACATATCCTCTGTAAATAAGATTTTCGATAATGCCGGCTCTTGTTGCCGGAGTGCCAAGTCCTTTACGCTCAACATCGTCATTATCATAAGCACCATTGCCGGCTCTTTCCATAGCCGCAAGCAGAGTATCTTCCGTATATGGTTTAGGTGGGGCAGTGTAATGCTCTGCTATTTTTGAGGTAACGGCAAAAGAATCGCCTTTATTTATAACCGGCAGATGTGAAACCGTCTTTTCCGAGGCTTCATTATTATCAAAAGCCTTTGTTTTTATAAAGTTGAAAAAATTCTCCTCAATAGCCTTGAAACCTTTGTTTATAATGGTTTTGCCGCTTGCCGAAAACAATGTGCCGTTGCAGTCAAGAATTATACTTGTATTTTCATACTCATATTTATCAGCTGTAGCCGTCAAAAGTCTTTCGGAAATTAAATATAAAATTTTTCTGTCCGTATCCCTCATAGAACTAATATCTGCATACCGTATATTTACGGTTGGGATAATTGCGTGATGGTCGGAAACCTTTGAACTATCCATAACTGCTTTTATATTCGGCTCACTCTCTGCCGATTTGGCAAAACCGAAGGTAGTTTTTATAACACCTATAACATTTCTTGCTGTTTCTTCCATATCCTCAGTCAAGAACCGGCTGTCGGTTCTCGGATAGGTAGCAAGTTTATTGTCATAAAGATTTTGAACCGAATCAAGAGTTTGTTGTGCCGTAAAGCCGAATAGTCTGTTGGCATCTCTCTGCAAAGATGTCAAATCGTAAAGCTGCGGCGGACTTGTCCTTTTAATCTCACTTTTCACATCTTTAACAACAGCGTGAGCAAGCGAACATCCTTTCGCCATTTCCTGTGCCGTCTGTAAGTCCTCAATTCTTTCACTTTCGGCAGTAAATGAGCCGCAGTTAATCTGCACTGTATAATACTTTCTCTTTTCAAAAGATGAAATTTCATTGTCCCTGTCTACAATCATTGACAGGGTAGGTGTCTGCACTCTGCCTATGCTTAGTGGTTTTGTGCTGTTATACAAGGTTGAGAAAAATCTCGTCATGTTCATACCCACAAGCCAATCGGCCCGCTCTCTGCAAAGGGCAGATTTATAAAGATTATCATAATATGAACCGTCTCTTAAATTTTGAAAGCCTTCCCTTATCGCACTGTCCTCAAGTGAAGAAATCCAAAGCCTTTTAAAAGGTTTTCTACAGCCTGCCATACTGTAAACGTGCCTGAAAATCAATTCTCCCTCACGTCCGGCATCAGTAGCACATATAACACAATCAACCGTTATATGATTCATAAGGTTTTTCAGTATATCAAACTGCTTTTTAGTTTCCTTGTTTACAACATAATTCCACTTTTCGGGAATAATCGGGAATTTACCCCAAGACTTAAATTCACTGCCGTAGCTGTCCGGCTCAGCCAGTCCCACCAAATGACCGTAGCACCAAGAAACTATGTAACCATTTCCTTGTAAATACCCGTCCTTTCTTTCATTTGCCCCGATAACCTTGCCGACAGACATTGCAACCGAAGGCTTTTCGGTTATTACTAAAATTTGTTTCATTTAGCACCTTCTTTCCGTATATTTAGAATTTATATGAGCTGTTTTTTCTTATTTAATTTTTCCAAATAAAAAAGTCCTGCCGTTTTTATTATTATGAC
>JAJQCI010000051.1 GCA_021202835.1 Clostridiales bacterium
TTTTGATACTGCTTGTTAAATATTCATAAATATAAATTTATAAGCCGCCGAATCTGCCCCTTTAAAAGGAGATTCGGCGGCTTAGGCTTTTATTCTTCGTTAATCAAATTTTTATACATCATTATGTGAGGACAGTTTTCCTCTGAAAATTCTTCTCCCTCGGTTTTATAGCCCTGCTTTTCATAGAAGCCCTTTGCCCTTACCTGAGCCGCAAGGCAAAGCTTTTCGCCCTTAAGGGCCTTAACCTGCCTTTCGGCCTCACGAATGAGTTTTGCGCCGAAGCTTCTTTTTCGAAATTCTTTTATTACGGCAAGACGCCCCAAAATATAGGCTTGTTTTTTGCCGTCATAATAAAAGCGGCAGACTCCGGCAGGCTCTTCGTCTTCATATATAATAATGTGGGCTGAAATATCGTCTGTTTCGTCAAACTCCTCTTTAAAGCCCTGTTCTTCAACAAAAACGGTGTTGCGTATATAAACGGCTTCCTCAGGCAGAGTATGGAATGTTTTTAAGAAAACCACCTAAAATCCTCCTGTCAGAAAAATAAGTCTCTTTCGCCGTTTTCCATTCTTACAAGGTTTTCCTTTGCTTTTTCCCTTATTTTTTCGTTTTTAATGAGGGGAATTTTGCTCTCTATAAGCTCGTTTGCCTTTTTCTTAAATCTTTCGTCGCCGTAGTCAAGAGAATATTCCTTAAGGGTCATAAGGGCGTTTGGCAGACATACATTTTTGATATTTCCCGATTTGGCAAGAGACATAAATCTGTCGCCGGTTCTGCCCTTTCTGTAGCAGGCCGTGCAGAAGCTGGGAACAAGTCCCTCTTCCATAAGCCAGTATATAATATCGTCGGCCTTTCTGTCGTCTTTGAGAATAAACTGTGAGCCGCCCTTTTCTCTTAATGTATAGCCTCCGACCTCAACAGAGGAACCGCCGCTTATCTGGGAGATTCCCGTTTTTATAAGCTCACGGCGCATATCCATGCTTTCTCTTGTGGATATAATCATACCCGTAAAGGGAACGGCAATTCTTATAAGCGCCACAAGCTTCTTAAAATCTTCGTCTGATACGGCATAAGGGAAGCTTCTGTCAACACCCTCTGCGGAGCAAATTCTGGGAACGGAAATGGTGTGGAAGCCTACGCCGAACTTCTCTTCGAGATGTTCATTGTGAAGCATAAGTCCCAAAATTTCATATTTGTAGTCGTAAAGCCCGAAAAGAACTCCGCCGCCCACATCGTCTATACCGCCTTCCATAGCTCTGTCAAAGGCCGTTGTGTGATAATAATAGTCACGCTTGGGGCCTGCCAAATGATAGGCCTCATAGGTTTCCTTGTTGTATGTCTCCTGGAAAAGTATGTAGGTGCCTATGCCTATTTCTTTAAGCTTTCTGTAGTTTTCAACGGTTGTGGCCGCAATGTTTACGTTTACTCTGCGGATTTCGCCGTTGCCCAGTTTCATATCGTATATCGTTTTTATACATTCCAAAACATATTCTATGGGGCAGTTTACAGGGTCCTCCCCTGCTTCAACGGCCAGTCGCTTATGGCCCATGGCTTCGAGAATTTTGACCTCGCTTCTTACTTCGTCCATAGTCAGCTTTTTTCTGTTAAAAACATTGTCACACTTAAAGCCGCAGTATTTGCACTTGTTAACGCAGTAGTCGCTTATATAAAGAGGAGCAAACATAACTATTCTCTCGCCGTAAATGTGTTCCTTTATTTTGCCGGCGATTTTGAAAATTCTCTTCCAGCAGTCCTCGTCCTCATTGTTAATAAGCGCGGCACCCTCTTTGTGGTTAAGTCCCTCGAAATTCTCGGCTGTATCCAGTATTTTGTCAATTTCTTCCTTTGTGAGCTTAACCTTTAAAAGCTCTTTAATATAACCGTCGTCAATAAAAAATTTTTCCATACATATATCCTCCGTAAATTAATATTCACCCTTTGAAAATGCCGCCTTTACGGTAACTCCGGCGATTTTGCCCAGCCTTCCCACAAAGCTGTTTATTGTGTCAAGCTCTCCCAAAACCGTTATTGAAATAACCGCAAGCCCCATATCATTCATAGGAAGGCCCATTCTGCCCCTTATAATTTCTTTATATTCCGAAACAACATCATTAAAAACCTGCTGAGAGCTTTCTGGGTTTTCAAGAACAGCCCCTATAACCGCAATTTTTGCCATTAAAACACCTCCTGAAAATAAAAAGACATACACCGAGAAATGATGAAAATTCAAAACAAAAGCTGTTTTATTTTGCAAAATCATCAATACCCAAAGGTATGCCGTCAAAATTTATTAACATACCTTTCGAATCAGAAGCAAAAAATCATCTTTTTCGTTAGGAATTCATTTTTCCGTAAATTTATTTTACCATACTGCCCTGCTGTTGTCAAATAAAATGTATCATACCGGACAGGCTGTCTGAGTCGGGCAGGCTGATAATCTTCATAATAAATTAATATTTGCAAAAGTCTTAACTCTTGAAAAAATCGGCGGTTTGATATATAATTTGTGTATAAGAAATGTATTTTGTATTTTAAACGGGAGGTCGATATTATGAAAAAATCAGCAGTATTAATTGCGGCTTTTGTTATGGCATCAGCCTGTGTTTTCTCTGTTTATGCATCTTCGGAAAATTCACTTAACAAAGCAAGGGTTGTTCGTGACGGGGCGGAAATAAGCGACGTTTTTCTGAAGATAATGCCCAGAGACGAGGTCGCTACGGGAGACACGATAATTTTGGAATATGAAAACGCCGAGGTTTTAAGCATACCCTCCTTCGGAAGTCTTCAGGGAAAAGGAAGTTCATGGAGCTCTCTTGTTTCTCAGCTTAACTCCGACGGAACCAAAACAACGCTTTTGTCGCTGTGGTCAAAAACATCGGATAACTATATTCCTTGGAATATGAAAAAAATAACATCCTCCGAGGTTGAGGTTGAGCTTTTCCCCATTCCGTCGGAATACTGTGACGTAAGCATAGGCAAAAACGGCACGGAGCCCTATTATTACATTCCGCTGTCTGTTAAAGCCGACAGCAAAACCGGCACCTGTGACATAACCGTAACAATAGATTCAAACGAAACATCTGTATCCTCGGGAACATATTTATTCGCCACAATGCCCCTTGAGGGAACTTCATCGTCGGATACTGCTTCATCCTCTTCATCCGGTACGTCATCAGAGACAGAAACCTCCGATGAAGAAACAGAGACAACAACGGAGGGCTTTTCCGACTCTGAAGCGTCTTTACAGGCAGCAGGCGAAAAAAGGATAATAAGCGTTCAAATAGGCAGCAGCACGGTTACAATAAACGGTGAAGAATACACTATGGACGCAGCCCCTTATATTCAGACAGAAACAAATTCCACTCTTGTTCCTCTTAGATTTGTTGCAATTGCTCTTTTCGGCGAGAATGTGGAGAATGCCGACGAAAGCAGCATAATTTCATGGGATGCCGAAACAAAAACAGCTTCTATAACTGCAGACGGTGACATTATAGAATTTACAGCCGGCAGCAGTGAAATTAGAACAAACGGAGAAGCTTCCGAAACAGAGTATTCCGCAGCGGCCGAAATTACCGACGGCAGAATGTATATACCCTTCAGAGCCTTAGGGGAGGCTCTCGGTGCAGAGGTAAGCTGGGACGGCGAAACAAAAACGGCTTCTTATTCAATAGACTGAGCTTAAAAAAATAAATAATCTGCAGCTGTAATGATTTAAAGGAGGAAATGATGGGATCTTTCAAAAAGCTTTATTTGATATTTTACTGCTTGGCAGTTATATTTATAGCCTTTATATTTTTCGGGGCATTCTTTTTCGGAGAGTTAAATATTGTCATTTTCGTATACGGCAAAAGATATATATATTTGTCTGCTTTATTTTTTGTTTTGTCTATGACAATACCTTATTTTATGCGAAAATCCGGCAATGTGGTGTTTTTTGCCCTGTTAACGCTGTGTCTTGCCGCAGGTTATTCACTTCCGGGCTTTTTTGCCGAAAGAGCAAGAGAAGCCTGCAGAACGTTTTCATATGAACTGTGGACAGATTATCCTGTTGTCAGATCTGTTATGTATAAAGAATTGGAAAACAGCGGCGGCAGTGCTTATATAATAGGTAAATCGGCAGACGAAACGGTTTTAACTCTCGGTGAGCCGGATTTAAGGTCAGAGGAAATGCTCATATATAACACAAGCCCGGGATATATTAACATTTATATTGAAAACGGCATTACGGAAAGTGTAATAT
>JAJQCI010000294.1 GCA_021202835.1 Clostridiales bacterium
CCATATAATATCCTGTTTGCAGATATTCTCTTCCCAAACGTGACAGGTCTTTTACTATCACAGTTTCAACCTTGCCTGCTTCGATTTCTGAAATCAGTTTTTTAAAATTCGGACGCTCGAAAGCTGGAGTTAGATAACGATACTTTTAAAAATGCGATAAATTCAAGGTTTTTGGACAGCCGACAAGCAAGTATTGTACAAAAAATTATACATTTCAGTGTTGGTGTTTCTTATCCAACCATAAATAGGAGAATAGAAACACCATCTTTTTACCAAATTATAGCAATGTAAAAATATGAATATTTGGACATCTTAATAAGTCCCGTTTATATGATACAAGTATAAGCGGGACTTATTTTAGTGTCTAAATGTAATTACTGGAAAGATTATTTGGGGACCGGCGGTTATCGCCGGTTTTAGATTACCAACTACTTTATTTTGATAGAGCTTAAATCGCACCTCCGTTTTGGACAGCGTTTTCCTTCCCCTTTTTTCGTTGTCGGCGAGGTGTGATTACGGCTCATATAAAGGAGGTATTTTCGCTGTGGATAATGAAGATATAGTTTTATTTGATATTGATTGTTTAATATCTCCGTCTATTAAGAAAAAATTAGGCGAAGTAAAGCTTGAAGAAAAAATTGAAATGTTGTTTAGGCTGCTTGATTATCGTTTCAGCGGATTCAGTGCAGATGAAGTTAATGAGATTGAGCAGTATTATGTTGAAAATTCGGGGATAGATGATTTGAATTTGGAAAAATATTCATTGGACAAGCCTGATAAAGACCTTATTCGTGAATATGCCAGTCTGTTTCCCGATTATGAAGATATAAAGAAAGTTTTTAACGGATTATGCGATAAGCTGACAAAAGAGGAGACAACGAATGAAGCAACTCAAAAAATTGATGCTGAATATGACAGACGAAAGAAAGCTGCTGCCGACAGAAGGTTAAAAATTATTGAAAATCTGACTTTTGATGATGACACTGATAATACGGAAGAAAAATCAAAGGACAAACCGGAAAATAAAAATGAGCCGATAAGACGAAGAAGTTTTGACACAATTCTTCATCAGATTGACATTGTTCTCGGAAATGTATAACAAGCCCATTGAGGAGGTGATTTTGCTATGGAGGAAAAAGCCAACGGCACCATAATCGGGCTTTTAAAGTTTATTCTCAAAAAATCCGCTAATATTACGGGTAAGATTATTAAGCGTGGTGCAAAAAAGGGATGGAACGCTTTAAGAAGATATAAAGTCAGAAGCGTAAAAAAGTTTGTCAAAAGAAATCCTAATGCAGGAGTTTTTGAAAGAGACGGCTTAGAGGTTAAGGAATATAAATTCCTGAAAAAGCAGCTTAGAAAAGCTCATCAGGAATTTGTTGCCGTAAAACAAAAGGATGAAAACGGTAAAAACGTATATTCCATAATAACATCAAAAAATAATAAGGAATATTTGGAGTATGTGAAAAGGCAATATGACGATAAAACCATTAAAAGCAAGTCTGAAAATGGCAATGTCAAGCCATATATTAATAATCCCGAAAAAGCTGAGAAACGCAGGTCATACAATGACTTTGAAAAATTCGCTGCAGAGGGTGTAGAACAGCAAAGGAAGGAACGGGGTGCAAGGCAGCACGAAGCACACAAGCATAAGGAAATAAAAAAAGACGAAAGACCACTGAAATAATATTGTGAGGTCAGAAAGAGGTGATGAAGATGTTTGGAAGAAAAAACCTTTCTATCGGCAATGCTAAGATTATGTTTTGTAATTTTTCCGGTAAACAGAAAAAGTATAACAAAGACGGCAGCCGCACTTTTTGTGTTGTGGTTGAGGATACTGACAAGGTAAAGGTGCAGGAGCTGATTGATGATGGTTGGAATGTTAAGCCACTGAAACAGCGTGATGATACCGAAAAGCCTGTGTATTATATACAGGTCAAAGTCAATTTTGACAATACCCCTCCTGTGATACAGCTGTTTGAGGATAATCCTCAAAATTATGTCTGTGATTTGAACGAGGATACCGTCGGTATTTTGGACACAGCTGATATTATACACGTTGACCTGGTTATCAGCCCGTATAATTGGGAGGTCGGTGACAGCAAGGGTATCAAGGGGTATTTAAAGAAAATGTATGTAACCGTTGAAAAGGATGAGTTTGCGGACAAGTATTCGACACATGAACACGAAACTGCCGAAGCAACCTCGCCTTTTTAATGTTTTGCATAAAAAGCGAAAGGAGGTTTTAGATTGTATGACATAGACAGGATATACAATATGGATTTCAGAATTGCACTGAAAGAGCTGCCGCCGGTTGATTTGGTGGCAACAGATCCGCCTTATAACATAGGTTTCACATACAATTCCTATGAGGACAATTTAAAAGAAGATGAGTATAAACGGCTGTTGGCAAATTTGAAAGATATGCCTTTGGCACTTATTCATTATCCCGAAAATACTATGAGAGATGTTGTGCCGGCACTTGGCGTTCCCGACGAGGTTGTGGCTTGGTGCTACAATTCTACAATCAGAAGGCAGTTTCGGCTGATTAACTTTTATAATGTTGCTGTTGACTTTAATGCCGTCAGACAGCCTTATAAAAATCTTAATGACAAAAGAGTGCAGGCGAGAATTGCAGCAGGCAGCAAAGGAGCAAGGCTGTATGACTGGTTTTCGGATATTCACAATGTTAAAAATGTGTCTAAGGAAAGAGGTATACACCCCTGCCCTGTTCCGATTAAGCTGATGGAAAGAATAATTTTATTAACTACCCAAAAAGGCGATACGGTTTTAGACCCTTTTATGGGCGGCGGCACAACGGCAATAGCTTGTATTAATACGGACAGGCATTATATAGGCTTTGAAATTGACAAGCTGTATTATGATGCCGCTGTAGAACGCATAAAAAAGCATTTAAGTGAAAAAAGCATATGCGTTACATAAATTAAAAAAACAGAGGATAATATCAGGTTTTACAGATGGGAAATAAAATTTTTATAGGAGGACACAAAAATGAATTCAGTTATTTTATCAGGCAGAGTTAC
Organism: Clostridiales bacterium; assembly: GCA_021202835.1. GTDB lineage: Bacteria > Bacillota > Clostridia > Lachnospirales > CAG-274 > JAJQCI01. The sequence continues at coordinate 3,045 of JAJQCI010000294.1, forward strand.
GGCTGATCCGGAGCTTAGAAAGTCAGAGGGAGACAGAGTTTTCACAAGTTTTATACTTGCAGTTCAAAGGCAGTCTAAGGTGCCGGAAACAGATTTCCCTAAGATTACAGCTTATGGGAGAACAGCGGAAAACATTTGCAGATGTCTGCGTAAAAACAGCAGAGTTATCATCAGCGGCAAGGTTCGCACAAGGAACATTACCGACAGCGAGGGTATCCGCCGTACTTTGACTGAGATATTGGCAAGCAACTGGGAATTTCTTGATGAAAAGCCCAACAGCGGCGGTTCCGATATTGCAGAAATATCAACTGAAAATGCTACTCAAGCCGAGCAATATTAAATTTTAAGCCAAAGGAGATTTTGAAAATGAAAGAAAATAGGACTTTTGAATTAACGGATAGAATTGTTCGCAAATTTCGCTTGTATGACGAGCCTGTTGTACACATTCCCGATGTCTGCCCTAAAATCGGTGTCGGAGCCTTTGAAGGCTTTGACAACTTACAGCTTTTGTCTTTGGCAGACGGTGTTGAAGTTATAGCCGATGGTGCTTTTGAAAACTGCCATAATTTAAAGGCTATTTATATAACCAAAAACAGCAGGCTTCGCTACATAGGCAGAAGAGCATTTGCCGGCACAGGAGTTTCAAATGTTATGGTGCCGCCTGATATTGAAATTGAGGACGATGCTTTTGACGATTGCCCTAACCTCATAGGGGTGTTGGAAATACCGAGGGAGCTTATGGAAGATGATGAAGCAGAAGATATTGAGGGCGAGTCCGAGTATGAAGATGACAGCGGCGGCGGTGATGATAATGCCGAAAATATTATAGGAGACTTGATTATCAACTTGTTTGTAGGCGGTTGAATTTTACTCTGAGGAGGACTATTTTATGATTTACAACAATGCAGTTACGGCAGAGGGTATGACTTCTGTTTTTGATACAAAGGAACTTTTAAGCAAAATTGTAAACAACGCAAGAGAAATGGCGGAGGTTGCGGAAAAGAACGATGACGGCTTTATTGATGCCGATGAAATTATCCAAAATCCTCGGTTTCCTGTGAAAGACTATTTTGTGAGAGAAAAGGACTTCGGCAAAATCAAGGAGATTTACAGAATTGCAGCTTCGGCAGCCAAGCAGGATATAACGGAAGAACAGTATTTATCACTTTTTACCTATTATCCGTTCAAAATTA
>JAJQCI010000126.1 GCA_021202835.1 Clostridiales bacterium
CATATACAGAACCTTCGGCTGCTTTTTTTATATCTTCTTCATTGCAGCTTAAAATTTCAGGCTCAATAAAAGCACATGCCGAACTGTATTTAACTATAAGACCGTTTGCCCTGCCGCAAAGGCCCTGATAAAAGCTGTCGGTTGTGTCTTCATTGCTTTTAAGATTTGCATACACATAAAGTCTGTCAACCGACCTGCTTATTTTTTCATCCAGCTCAAAAATATCGAACATATTTTCGACTGTAAGCTTACCCTTATATTCATTAAGTTTGGGAATAAGCTTTTCACATTCACTAAATTCGCTTTCCCAGCTATCAACAGAGGTAAAAAGATCTTCAATTTTCCATTTATCCTCATTTTTGACATTTTTACGTTCTTTAATAATATTACTCATAAAAAAATCCTCCGAAATTTAAAAATTTTTACTTTCTTTTTTATATATAGTGTAGTATAATAAAATAAAGAATGCAAGAATTAAATTAAATTTTTATCAGCTATTGTGCCCCATAAGCTGATATATATTCTTACACAAAGGAGGTTTTTTTATGGCACTGAAGGTTTTAATGGTTGCATCGGAGGTTTCTCCCTTTGCTAAAAGCGGCGGTTTGGGAGATGTTACAGGTTCACTTCCCAAGGCTCTTAAAAATTTGGGGGTTGATATACGTGTGGTATTCCCCAAATACAAATCAGTAAAACAGGAATATGTTGATTCTGCCGAATATGTAACCGGTTATGATGTTACTCTTGACTGGAGAGTTCAGCATGCCGATATATATAAATTACAGGCTGAAGTTCCTACTTATATGATAGGAAACGACTATTATTTCGGCAACAGAGACGGCTATTACGGCTACGGCGACGACTGTGAGAGATTTACTTTCTTCTCAAAGGCTGCTCTCGAAATTATAAACTATATTGACTTTGTTCCCGATGTTATCCATGCAAACGACTGGCAGACAGGTCTTATAAGTCTTTATCTTAAGGATAAATATTCTAAAATAAGCTTCTACAGAGACATAAAGTCACTTTATACAATTCACAATCTGCAGTATCAGGGTGTGTTCCCTTCAAGCTGCCTTTCACTTATGGAGCTTGACTATGGCTATTTGACCTCAGATAAGCTGGAATTTTACGGTGCAATAAATCTTATGAAGGGCGGTCTGCTTTATGCCGACGCCATAAACACTGTTTCAAACACCTATGCAGAAGAGGTTAAGCGTCCCGAATACGGCTATCAGCTTGACGGCGTTATGAGAGCAAGGGATAACGTTCTTCACGGTATCGTAAATGGTATCGACTACGAAGAAAATAATCCTGCTACAAGCAAGAAAATTTTCGTAAACTATGATGTTAATACCATAGAAAAGAAGAAAGAAAACAAATATGCTCTTCAGGCTGAATTAGGTCTTCCCGTAGGTGATATGCCTATGATTTCAATAATTTCACGTCTTGCCGACCAAAAGGGCATCAATCTTCTTTTGGATATTGCAGGTGAGCTTCTTTCAAAGGATGTTCAGCTTGTAGTTTTGGGAACCGGCAACAGCTATTTTGAATATCGTTTCAGAGAGCTTCAGTCATGGTATCCCAAGAAGGTTTCGGCTAATATCACATTTAACGATACTCTCGCTCAAAAGATTTATGCCGGATCGGATATTTTCCTTATGCCTTCACTTTTCGAACCCTGCGGCTTAGGTCAGTTTTTCGCTATGAGCTACGGCACAATTCCCGTTGTAAGAACAACAGGCGGTCTTGTTGACACAGTTGAACATTACAACCCGGCTACAGGCAAGGGCAACGGCTTCAAATTCCAGGATTTCTTAGGCAGCGGCCTTATGTGGGGTATTAACGAAGCTTTGAGACTTTATGAGGATAAGGAACAGTGGACGCAGATCACAAAGAATGCCATTAACACACGCTTCTCATGGGAGGTTTCCGCTAAAGAATATCTTAATCTTTATAAGCAGCTTTGCGGCAAGGAATAATTTAAAATTTTCAAAGGACTGTCGGTTTCGGCAGTCTTTTTTTATCAGCAGATCAGCCCTGCCATGCTGATCTGTTATCTTTTTGTTGTAAAAAGCTTATAATGTGTTATAATTACTTTAAAGAATAAACAAGGAGATTTTACCCTATGGAAAAAGATATATACAACAACGAAGAAAGACCGGAGAGAGTTGTCCTTGTGGGGATTGACAGAGATGACATTGCTTTAAGCTGTGACGAATGTCTTGACGAGCTTGAAGAGCTGGCAAAAACGGCAGGGGCAGAGGTCGTAGGCAGACTTATTCAAAAAAGAGATTCAAACAGCCGCTCAATGTATTTAGGCAGCGGATAAACAGAAGAGCTTAAATATTACTGGGAGGAGATTGAAGCCGACGGCATAATCTGTGACGATGAGCTTTCTCCATCTCAAACAGACTATCTTGAAAAGCATACAGGCTTTAAAATAATGGACAGAACCCTTCTTATTTTGGATATTTTCGCAAAGCACGCCGCCTCTGCGGAAGGAAAGGTTCAGGTTGAGCTTGCCCAGCTTCGCTATAAGCTGTCTCACCTGACGGGAAGAGGAAAGGAGATGTCCCGTCTGGGCGGCGGAATAGGCACAAGGGGACCGGGCGAAAAAAAGCTTGAAACCGACAGAAGAAGAATAGCCTCACGAATAAGCGAGCTGAACGCAGAATTAAAGGAAATAGAGGAACACAGAAGCGTTATAAGAGAAAAAAGAATTAATTCAAAATCTCCTATAATTGCTCTCATAGGGTATACAAACGCAGGAAAGTCAACCCTTATGAACGCAATAACAGGCTCAAATGTTCTTTGTGAAAACAAGCTTTTTGCTACTCTTGATGCAACAACAAGAAGAATAAAGCCTACCGAGGAGTCAAAATCGGAATATCTTTTTACAGATACCGTCGGCTTTATAAACAAGCTTCCCCATGGATTAATAAAGGCTTTTCGCTCCACTCTGGAAGAGGTAAAATATGCGGATATACTTATTCATGTGGTTGATTCTTCGAATCCTACCTGCGGTGAACAGATGAAGGTTGTGTATAATCTTCTTGATGAGCTTAAAGTAAAGGATAAGCCTATAATAACCGTTTTCAATAAATCGGATAAAGAAACGGCAACACCTCTTCCGTCGGATAATCATGCGGATTTTTGCCTTAAAATTTCAGCCAAATATAAAATAGGTATAGATGAGCTTCTTTTGAAAACAGAGGAAATCGTAAAATCCTTTAAGACGGAAATAAAAGCCCTTATTCCATATAGTGAAGGCGGACTTTTAAGCAATGTATATAAAAACTGTGAAATAATAACAACAGAGCATAAGCCGGGAGGAACATATGTTGAAGCCTATGTTGATGAAGAATACATGCTGAGACTTAAAAAATATGAGGTTTAAAATATGCAGATAGAAAAAGTAAATGGCAATTTTACAATATGTAAATTGAAAAATACGGCTGATACAGATATTAACGGAGAATTTCTGTTTACCGCAAGAACAGACGAAGAAATATCTATTGTTTGTTTAAGCGAATATACTCCTAAAACCGCCGTTATAAAAGAGGAGGGCTTTATGGCCTTCAGAATAAAGGGTGTTTTGGATTTTTCTCTCATAGGTATACTTTCGGAAATTTCAAGAATTCTGGCCGAAAACAAAATAGGCATTTTTGCAATATCGACTTTTAACACAGACTACCTTCTTGTAAAAGCCGAAAATTACAAAAGAGCCTTAAAAAGCCTGGAAAAAGTCGGTTATGAAATTATTTGAAATTATTTTATTTACTATTAAAATTAATACAGAAATGCTGTAAAATTAATTCAGTACAAGAGAATATGTGAAAAACGTTTTGCCCAAAGGCTTTGCGGGCGGTTATATCTCCCCCCTTTATCTTAGGAAAAAGAAGATAAATAAAAGGGGGTGAAATTATGAATGATATTATAATGATATTAATCTTAATTCTTTTGATAATTATTATATCAAAAAGATAACCGCCCTATCTCCCAAGTAAGACGGTTTAACCGCAAAAATCCCGAATATTAAGCGAAAAATCACAGTGCTGCAAAGCAATTTACTACTGATTTACTACTTTTAAAGATTTATACGATATGAAAGAGCCTTAACATATTTTTACTTCCCATATCGTAGTTAAAACTATATATATGAATATTTGGACACCGGGAGGAAATCTCTAAACTCATTAAAAATTTAAAGATGATTTTAGAGATTTCCTCT
>JAJQCI010000074.1 GCA_021202835.1 Clostridiales bacterium
TGCATTGCTATTTGGCTGTCAGTTTTAAGCTAAACTCGTGTAGACACTATCTAGAATACTTTCCTAACCCTTTTATATTTTTATTATACACCTGCGGCACTGTTATTTCAAGTGTTTTTTATCAGCTAAACACAGATTTTTCCGCTTTGTCCTTCAAAAAGTCTTTACAACCGGTATTTTTTCCGTTATAATATTCTCAGGCAATTTGCAAAGGGTTGGTTAGGCGCTCATCTTCTTTAATTTTCCCAATACAAGGAAAATTATAAAGGAAGGAGGTGACGCTTATGACAATGTTTGAAATTATTCACGCATATTATGTTGTTTTGCATCTATATTACTGCATTAAATACATAATCATGCCGACGATAAAAGTTCAACATAAGAAAAGCCGCCCTCACAGCAAATAATGGCGGCTTTTGTAACGAAAATATTATAAACCGCCTAACCACCCTTGAAGTGGTTGCTTAGCCGAAAGGCGGGGTTAGGAAGGTATTTTGCGAGAATACTTTCCTAACCTTTTTATATTTTTATTATACACCGCACAGTCGTTTATTTCAAGTGTTTTTTATCGGCAAAACCGGTGTTTTTCATTGCTTTTATATACCTTCCGGGCTTTAAAACTTAAATGCATCCCTTAAGCCCGGCCACTTTTCGTCTTTATCGCTTAAATTAAGGGCGGTTCCGTCTTCAAGACAATAGCCCTCGGCTGAAGCCGAACCCTTATATTCACCCTTAAGCTCAGGCCAGCTGATTCCTATTTCGGGGTCGTTCCAAGCCAAGCCGCTTTCATCGCCGGGGTGATAGAAGTCTGTCACCTTATAGCAGAACTCCGCAGTGTCCGAAAGCACCAAAAAACCGTGGGCGAAGCCTTCCGAGATATAAAACTGTTTCTTGTTTTCTTCAGTAAGCTCAACCCCGAACCACTTTCCGTATGTTTCGCTTCCCGAGCGAAGATCAACGGCAACGTCAAAAACCTTTCCCTTTATAACCCTTACAAGCTTGCCCTGGGGATATTCCTTCTGAAAATGAAGGCCCCTCAGTACGCCCTTTGCCGACATAGACTGGTTATCCTGAACGAAAACCATATTAAGGCCGGCTTCAGCCATATCACGCTGATTATATGTTTCGGTAAAATATCCTCTGCTGTCGCCGTGAACCGTAGGTTCTATAATATAAAGCCCTTCTATAGGGCATTTTGTTACTTTAATCTGTCCCATTTTTAAACCTCTTATCAAAATTCTATTTCTTTTAAATATCTCTCCAGTGCATCCTGCCATGTGGGAAGTGGCTTGAAGCCGTTTTCCCTAAGCTTAGACTTATCCAGTCTGCTGTTAAAGGGTCTTGCGGCCTTGCTTAAGCCATATTCCTCCGTTGTAACTGGAACAACCCTTGTTTTATAGCCTGCCTGTCTGAAAATTTCCACTGCAAAGTCATACCATGAAATATAGCCGCCCTCATTCGTAGCATGATAATAGCCGTATTTATCGGTTTCGGCCATATCGACTAAAAGACGGGCAAGGTCATAGGTATAGGTAGGCGTACCTATTTGGTCGTTTACAACCCTTAATTCCTCATACCTCTTTCCTATATTAAGCATGGTTTTAATAAAATTTTTACCGTTTTTGCCGAAAACCCAGGCTATGCGAACTATAAAAAATTTATCCAGAGTTTCGCTTACGGCCAGCTCCCCCTCAAGCTTAGTCTTTCCGTATACGTTAAGGGGCTTATAATCCCTGCAGTCCGGCTGCCAGGGGGCAGTTCCCTGACCGTCGAAAACATAGTCAGTGCTTATATATATCATTTTGCGGTCAAGCTTTTTGCAAACCTCGGCGATATTCCCCGTTCCTCCGGCATTAATCGCCCTGACCTTAGCCTGCTTGTCTTCGTCCTCCGCAAGGTCAACAGCCGTCCATGCGGCGCAGTGTATAACCACATCCGGAGCTGCTTTGCTTATAACTCTTTCAACGGCCCCCTTATCGGTAATATCCATACCCACATAGGGCATGCCCGTTACGGCTGAGCCGTCCGGTTCACCGTTATATTCGGGAGAAATATCGGAGCCTGTTCCCTCATAGCCTCTTTTAAAAAGCTCATTCATCACATCATGGCCGAGCTGACCGCCCACGCCCGTTACAAATATTTTCAATTAAAAACCTCCCTGCTTAACGGTTTCCGTACATTTTTTCGTAATAGCTTCTGTACTCTCCGGAAACGATTGTTTCCCACCAGCTGCGGTTGTCAAGATACCATTGTATAGTCTTTTTTATACCGTCTTCAAATTTTGTTTCAGGCAGCCAGCCCAGCTCGCTGTGAATTTTCGTGGGATCAATAGCATAGCGCATATCATGGCCCTTACGGTCTTTTACGAATGTAATAAGGCTTTCCGGCTTGCCCAAAGCCCTGCATATCATTTTGACAATGTCAATATTCCTCATTTCGTTGTGACCGCCTATATTATAAACCTCCCCTGCTCTGCCCTTGTGTATTACCAGGTCTATTGCCTTGCAGTGGTCTTCAACATAGAGCCAGTCTCTGACATTTATGCCTTCGCCGTATACCGGCAGGGGCTTGTCGTTTAATGCATTGGCAATCATAAGGGGAATAAGCTTCTCCGGAAAGTGATAAGGGCCGTAATTGTTTGAACATCTCGAAACACTTACAGGCAGGCCGTAAGTGCGGTAATATGCCAAAACAAGAAGGTCTGCCCCGGCCTTTGAAGAGCTGTAGGGGCTGCTTGTGTGAATAGGAGTTTCCTCAGTAAAAAACAGGTCGGGCCTGTCAAGGGGCAGATCGCCGTAAACCTCGTCTGTTGAAACCTGATGATAACGGGTTATGCCGTATTTGCGGCAGGCATCCATCAAAACACCTGTTCCTATAATATTTGTCTGCAAAAATATTCCCGGGTCTTCAATAGAACGGTCAACATGGCTTTCTGCAGCAAAATTCACAACAATATCCGGCTTTTCTTCTTCAAAAAGCTTATAAACTGCCTCTCTGTCACAAATATCCGCTTTTACGAATCTGAAATTGGGCTTGTTTAAAACCGACTCCAGTGTGGAAAGATTTCCGGCATAAGTCAGCTTGTCCAGGCATATGATTCTGTAGCCGGGATATTTATTCATCATATAAAAAATAAAATTGGAACCTATAAATCCGGCGCCGCCGGTTACAATCATTTACATTTGTTTACCTTTTGACCTTCATGTAATATATCGATATATTTTCCGTCCAAAACATCCTTAAGATACTGACCGTACTGGTTTTTCTTAAGCTCCTCATATACGGCTAAAACATCCTCTTTTGAAATCCAGCCGTTTAAATAGGCTATTTCTTCCAAACAGGCAACCTTTCTGTGCTGATGAGTTTCCACCGTTTTAACAAAATTCGTTGCGTCAACAAGACTTTCGTGGGTTCCCGTGTCAAGCCATGTAAAGCCTCTGCCTAAAAGCTCAACATTCAGCTCGCCGTTATCCAAATAAATTCTGTTAAGATCTGTTATTTCAAGCTCTCCTCTTGCAGAGGGCTTTAAAGCCTTTGCATACTTAACAGCACGGTTGTCATAGAAATAAAGCCCTGTTACACAATAATTGCTCTTAGGCTTTGATGGTTTTTCTTCTATTGAAACTGCACGGCCGTTTTCGTCAAACTCCACAATACCGAAACGCTCGGGGTCGTCTACATAATAACCGAAAATTGTTGCTCCTCTGCCCTTTTCCGCATTTTCAACAGCAGCTCTCAAACGTTTTTTTAAGCCGTGACCCGAAAAAATATTGTCACCCAATATCATAGCGACACAGTCATCGCCTATAAAATCTCCGCCGATTATAAAAGCCTGCGCAAGCCCGTCGGGAGATGGCTGAACCGCATAAGAAAGACTTACGCCGAACTGGCAGCCGTCACCTAAAAGCTCTTTAAACCTCGGTGTATCCTGTGGGGTGGAAATTATAAGAATATCCCTTATTCCGGCATCCATAAGCACAGACATGGGATAATAAATCATAGGCTTGTCATAAATCGGAAGAAGCTGTTTTGATGTTACCTTTGTAAGGGGATAAAGTCTCGTTCCCGAACCCCCCGCAAGAATAATACCCTTCATATCAATATCCTCCTATACAATTCCGTTTCCGGCAGTATATAAATAACTCTGCGTTTTCTGTTCTTAAAACAATATCTATTATAATATAGAGAACAGAATATTACAAGCCTTTTTTAAAAATTTGCAATATGG
>JAJQCI010000330.1 GCA_021202835.1 Clostridiales bacterium
ATTATAAAGTAATAAAACGGAAAGCATAAAAAGGAGGGCCGGATATGTTTAAAATAGACAAAGAAGATTTTGTCTTCGAAGTAACCGAGGAGCTTTCATGCTATGAGGAAATAGGCAGAGAGGGCGCCGAAAAATGGGCCGAGGGCTTTGAAAAGTGGTGCATTGAAAAAAGGAATAAGGCCGACAGCATTTCTCTTAAAGACGAAAGCGAGATTTTTGACATTGCCGATGAATATCTTGAGGCTGTTGAGGAAGGCAAAATTTCGGAATATTGGAAAAGCTTTTCACTGTAAAATGATGAGGACTAATTTTCAAACAAAAAGACCGCAGGAATGTATTGCTGCGGTCTTCCTACGGTTAAGCCTATGGTCAGCCGAAGATTTTTTTGCCGTTTACAAAGGTTTTTATAATTTTCCCTTTTACTTTTTTTCCTTCATAGGGGGTATATTTTGCTTTTGAATAAAATTCACTGCCTCTTATAGTATATTCGTTATCCAAATCTGCTATTATAAGGTCGGCGTCATAGCCCTTTTTTATTGCGCCTTTGTTTTTAAGATTCAGAATTTTGGCCGGATTTTCAGCCATTTTTTCAACAAGATCGGAAACAGTGAAGCTTTCATTGCATAGGGCTGTAAAGCTTACTGCAAAGGCTGTTTCAAGTGATGATATGCCGCAGGCGGCAGTGTCGAATTCAACCTGTTTTCTGTGAATTGAAGCGGGAGTGTGGCCGCTGGCTATGGTATCGATTGTTCCGTTGTATATGCCTTTTTTTATAGCCTCTGCGTCGGCTTTGGTTCTTAACGGGGGATTAACCTTTGCGTATGTGTTATAGCCCTCTGTTTCCTCCTCTGTAAGTGTGAAATAGTGGGGGCAGGTTCCTGCGGTTATATTTTCCTTGTTGCCTTTGCTTTTTTCAACAAGCTCTACGGAAAATTCAGTTGTAAGAGTAGGAATGTGAAGTCTGGCCCCTGTATATCTTCCCAAAACGAGATTTCTTGCAACTATAATTTCCTCGGCTTCTCTGGGGCTGCCTGAAAGGCCCAGCTTAGTTGAAATTATGCCCTCGTTTACAACCTTTCCCCCGGAAAGGCTTTCGTCCAGGCCTCCCGAAATAACGGTAACATCAAACATTTTTGAATACATAAGAACATCTCTCAAAACAGAGGCCTTTTCTATTTTTCCGCCGTTGTCCGAAAGGGCGGCTATTCCCTTTGAAATCATTTTTCCCATTTCGGCAACGTCTCTTCCGTTACAGCCCTTTGTGATGCTTCCGCAGGGATATATGTTTACCTCGCTTTCTGCCTTTGCTCTTTGAATCACATAGTCTACAACGGTTTTGTTGTCTATTACCGGCTGAGAGTCAGGGGTTACGGCCAGAGAGGTAAAGCCTCCGGCAGAGGCGGAAAGGGAGACTATTTTTAAGTTGTCTTTGCTTTCATAGCCGTCTTCACAGATTTTGCAGTTCATATCTATAAGCCCGGGAAGGAGATAATTGCCTTCGGCGTCGAAAATTTCGTCACATTCTACGTTTATATCTCCCACGTCGGCTATTTTTCCGTTTATAATAAGCAGAGAATTAAGACTTTTAACGCTGCATTCAGGCGAAACAATTCTGCAGTTTTTTATAAGAGTTCTTTTCATACCACAAGCCCCTTTCCTAAAGACAGAAGATAAAGAATGGCCATTCTTACGGCAACTCCGTTTGTTATCTGGTCGTCAATAATACATTTGTCGCTGTCAACAAGCTCCGAAGAAATTTCATATTTTCTGTTCGGGGCACCGGGATGCATAACTATAACATCTTCCTTTGCGTTTGAAATAACAGCACTGTCAAGCTTGAAAAAGTCTTTATATTCGTCAAAAGAAGCAAGCTTAGAGCCGTAGCTGTCTTCGCTTTGAAGATTGAGACACATTATAACGTCAACATCTTTACAGGCTTTTTTTATGTCGTAAAACACTTTTACATTAAATTCTTCTATTTTATTCGGTATCATAGTAGGGGGAGCGGCAATTCTCACTTCGGCCCCCAGCTTTGTAAGGCCCCAAATGTTGCTGCGTGTAACTCTGGAGCCTGCTACGTCGCCGCAGATTGCCACCTTTAGGCCTTTGAAGCCGCCTTTAAGCTCCTTTATTGTCAAAAGGTCCAAAAGGGCCTGTGTGGGGTTTTCGTTAAGGCCGTCTCCTGCATTTATAACGCTGGCTTTAACCTTGCCGGCAAGGTAGCCCGCCGAGCCGGAGTAGGGGTTTCTCAAAATTATAAAATCTCCGCCCATCTGTTCTATTGTTCTTCCCATTTCAAAGAGAGTCTCCGACTTTGGGTCGGCTACGGTTATTTCAACACAGTTTGCGCTTAAATATTGGGCTGCCAGCTCATATGAAAGCTTTGCCCTTGTGCTTTTTTCATAAAAAAGCAAAATAACCGATTTTCCCTGCAAATAGGGGGCTTTTTTGTTTTTTTGATTTAAAACGACCTTCATTGTTTCGGCGGTTTCCAAAATATCTGAAATTTCTTTCGCCGAAAGGTCCATAAGTCCTATAAAATCCTTTCTCTTAAAATTCATTGTTTTCCTCCCAGTCGGTTAATCAAATCTTGAAAATAAGAGGGCAGGGGAGCTGAAAACTCAACATATTCTCCCGAACGGGGGTGTATAAAGCCCAAAACCCCGGCGTGAAGAGTCTGGCCTTTAAGGCTGTAGGGGCATTTTTTCGGGCCGTAAACCACGTCGCCCAAAAGAGGGTGGCCTATATAGCTCATATGAACCCTTATTTGGTGGGTTCTGCCTGTTTCAAGCTTAAACTCGGCATACGTATATTTGCCCAAATTTTCCAAAACTCTGTAGTGAGTTACAGCCTTTCGTCCTCCTGTTTTTAAAACAGCCATTTTCTTTCTGTCTTTGGGGCTTCTGCCCAGATTTGCATCAACCGTTCCCTCTTCTTCTTTAAAATTGTTGTATACTATTCCCTTGTAAATTCTTGTCATACTGTGTTCCGCCAGCTGAGCCGCCAGGGCGTTGTGTGCGAAGTCGTTTTTTGCCGCAACTATAACGCCGCTTGTGTCTCTGTCTATTCTGTGAACAATTCCCGGGCGGTTTACGCCGTTTATGCCGGAAAGCTCACCCCTGCAGTGATACATAAGAGCGTTTACAACCGTTCCCGAATAATGGCCCGGGGCAGGGTGAACCACCATTCCCTGAGACTTGTTTATAACAATAACATCGCTGTCTTCATAAATAATGTCAAGGGGGATATCCTCCGCCGAGATTTCGGCTTCCTTTGCTTCGGGAATAACAACGGTCACAATATCGCCGCTTTTAAGCTTAAAGCTTTTGCTTACGGCCTTGCCGTTTACAAGAATGTTTCCCTCTGAAATAAGCCTCTGGATTCTGTTTCTTGAAATATCCTCAAGGGTAAGGCTTAAAAAGCCGTCGATTCTTTTTCCCCCGTCTTCCTTTTCACAGTAAAGCTCATACCTTTCCATCATCATTCCCCTTGTTGTAAAGAGTGCATATAAGAAGCATTTTTATTATTGTATAAATAACAACAATAACCGCCCAAACCCCGAACAGCACAGCCATATCGAATATGAACCCGGAAATACCGAACATAATAAGAAGGGCAAGGGCAGTCAGAAAATAGCTTGCTCTTTTTATTTTGGGATCTTTTTCGGGCTTAATTTCGGCCTTACAATTAGGACAGCTTATATCACTGTTCACTATAATAAGCTTAAAGCCCGGCTTAAAGCTTTTGCCGCAGCTTCTGCACTTTAGTTCAAACATATAATCATTCCTTAAAGTATTTTTTCTATATAACAAATTACCTTTTTGCCCATAAATTCAACATATCTTATATATAAAAGCTCATTGTCTCCCTTTACCACTCCCCCCTGTGAGAGCACTGTGTTATAGCCGTTTCCCGAGCCGTTTTTGTAGGAGAATTCAACGCCGTTAAGAGTAAAGCTTTCTTCTGTGTCGGAGGTTTGAAAGTTTTTGACATCTCCCGACACCTCTATAAAGTTTTCGGTCTTGTATTCACCGTAAATCTTGATTTGAGGAAAGCAGAAAACAAAGAACACGGCCAAAAGAACTATTACTCCGCCTACAGCGGCAGTTATGTTGTCTTTTAAAAAATATTTTACGATGATAAAGGCTGCCCCTCCCAAAATAAAAGGCAGGAGGAACCTGTAAGAAAACTTAAATGTCATTTCATATATAAC
>JAJQCI010000057.1 GCA_021202835.1 Clostridiales bacterium
ATTATGGAAAAAAACACAAAAAACGAATACGGAAATGAAAGCATCACAGCCTTAAAGGGCGCCGACAGAGTAAGACTCCGCCCTGCGGTTATATTCGGGTCCGACGGCATCGAGGGCTGCAGGCATTCCGTTTTTGAGATTCTTTCAAACGCAATAGACGAAGCAAGAGAGGGCTTCGGAAACAGAATAGAGATTATAAAATATAAGGATAATTCAATTTCGATTAAAGACTATGGCAGGGGAATTCCCGTTGATTATAACCAAAGCGAAGAAAAATTCAACTGGGAGCTTCTTTTCTGTGAGCTTTACGCAGGAGGAAAATATTTAAACAACGAAGGCGAAAACTACGAATTCAGTCTTGGGCTTAACGGTCTGGGCCTTTGCGCCACACAGTACAGCTCGGAATATATGGAGGTTGAAATTTTAAGAGACGGCTTTAAATATTCTCTCCGCTTCGAAAAGGGAGAAAATGTAGGCGGCCTTTCTAAAACACCCTATAAGGGAAAAACAACGGGCAGCTTCATAAAATGGCGTCCGGACAGAGAAGTTTTCACAGATATAAACATAGGCCTTGACTATTTAAAAGAAACCCTTCAGAGACAATGCATTGTAAACGCCGGGCTTACCTTCGTTTTGACAGATGAAGAAACGGGAGATGTTTTCGAATTCTGCTATCCCGAAGGCATAAAGGACTATATAAAGGAAATAACGGAAGAAAAAACCATTTCAGACGTTGTTTTTCTCCAGACCGAAACAAAGGGCCGTGACAGAGAGGACAAGCCCGAATATAAGCTCAAATATCAGGTGGCCTTCTGCTTTTCCAACGATGTGGCCGCTTTGGAATATTATCACAATTCCAGCTTTCTGGAGCACGGCGGCTCTCCCGACAAGGCCGTTCGCACTGCCTTTGTTTATGCCGTCGATAAATATCTGAAAAGCAATAATTTATATAAAAAGGACGAAAAGAAAATACAGTTTTCAGACGTTGAAGACAGTCTGGTTCTCATTATAAACTCCTTTTCGACGGTAACAAGCTACGAAAACCAGACAAAAAAATCTATAACAAACAAGTTCATACAGGAGGCCATGACAGCCTACCTCAAGGAACAGCTTGAAATATATTTTACCGAAAACAAAGCCGACGCCGACAAAATAGCGGCTCAGATTGTTGTAAACAAAAGAAGCCGTGAAACTGCGGAAAAAACGAGAGTTGCCATAAAGAAAAAGCTCACCGGAAATCTGGATATGAACAACAGGGTTGAAAAGTTTGTAAACTGCCGAACGAAAGACATTTCACGCCGTGAGCTTTATATTGTAGAGGGTGACTCGGCTATGGGCTCTGTTATTTTGGGAAGAGACTCCGAATTTCAGGGTATTATGCCCATAAGAGGCAAAATCTTGAACTGCCTTAAGGCCGGCTATGAAAAGATTTTCGCCAGCCCCATTATAACCGACCTTTTAAAGGTTTTGGGCTGCGGCGTTGAAATAAGCTCTAAGCATAACAAGGATTTAAACTCCTTCGATATTAACAATCTGAGATGGAACAAAATTATAATCTGCACCGACGCCGACGTTGACGGCTTCCAGATAAGAACCCTTGTTTTAACAATGCTTTACCGGCTTACCCCTACTCTTATAGAGCAAAAAAGGGTTTATATAGCCGAGTCTCCTCTTTATGAAATTACATCGGGCAAAAACACCTACTTTGCCTACACTGAAAAGGAAAAAACGGATATTCTTTCAAAGATAAGGGGGAAATACCACATTCAGCGCTCAAAAGGTTTAGGCGAAAACGAGCCGGAAATGATGTGGCAGACAACAATGAACCCGGAGACAAGGCGGCTCATTCAGGTTTGCCCTGCAGACGTTGAAAAAACAGCTTATGTTTTCGATATGCTTCTGGGAGAAGACCTTAAGGGCAGAAAAGAACATATAGAAAATTTCGGCTATAAATATATTGATTTAACAGAGCTTTCCTAAGGAGGTAAAAAAGTGGCTAAGAAGAAAACACCCAAAACCCTTCGGGAAATTCCCGACAAATATACGGAACAGCTTATAACAGACACTCTGGAGCTTAATTATATGCCCTATGCTATGAGCGTCATAGTTTCAAGAGCTATTCCCCAAATAGACGGCTTTAAGCCGGCCCACAGAAAGCTTCTTTACACAATGTATAAAATGGGGCTTATGACAGGGGCAAGAACAAAGTCAACAAATGTTGTGGGTCAGACAATGAAGCTTAACCCCCACGGGGATATGACAATATATGAAACAATGGTTCGTCTTACAAGGGGCAACGGCGCCCTGCTTCACCCCTTTGTTGACTCAAAGGGCAACTTCGGCAAGCAGTACTCCAGAGATATGGCCTTTGCCGCCTCAAGATATACCGAGGTTAAGCTTGACCCCTTCTGTCAGACTCTTTTTAAGGACATAGACAAAAACACTGTTGAATTTGTTGACAACTTCGACGGAACCCTGAAGGAACCTGTTCTCTTTCCCGTTTCCTTCCCCAATGTTCTTGTCACACCCAATCAGGGCATAGCCGTAAGCATGGCTTCGAACATATGCAGCTTCAATCTGAGAGAAATCTGTCAGGGCACGGCGGCCTATATAAAAAACAAAAACATTGACTTAACCGAATATATAAAAGCCCCCGATTTTTCGACCGGCGGCGAGCTTATATATGACAAAAAGGAAATCGAACAGGTTTATAACACAGGCCGGGGCAGCTTCAAGGTTCGCTCAAAATATCGCTATGACAAAAAGCTGTCTCTTATAGAGGTTTATGAGATACCCTATTCAACCAATATAGAGGCTATTATAGACAAAATAATTCAGCTTGTAAAAACAAACAAAATAAAGGAAATAAACGATGTAAGAAACGAAACCGACCTTAACGGCCTGAAAATCACGATAGACATAAAGAAAAACGCCGACCCTGACGTTCTTATGGAGAAGCTTTTCAAGCTGACGCCCCTCTGTGACAATTTCAGCTGTAACTTTAACATTTTGGTAAACGGCTCCCCCAAAGTAATGGGCATAAAGGAAATTCTGGACGAGTGGATAGCCTTCAGAACGGACTGTATAAAAAAGAGAACGGCCTATGACCTTGAAAAGAAAAAAGAGCAGTATCACCTTCTCTCGGGCCTTAACAAAATAATTTTGGATATCGACTTAGCCATAGCGATAATAAGGGAGACTGAAAAAGAGGCCATGGTTATACCCAATCTTATGGAGGGCTTTAACATAGACGAGCCACAGGCTGAATTTATAGCGGAAATAAAGCTGAGAAACCTAAACAGGGAATATCTCTTAAACAAGGTCAAGGATATGCAGCAGCTTGAAAAGGACATAGCCGAGCTTCAGGGCATACTTTCAAGCGAAACGAAGATTAAAAACCTGATATGCAAAGACCTGAGAGAAACCGAAAGAAAGTTCGGCCAGGACAGAAAAACAGACATAATCTACGCCGAAGACGTAAAGCCCGTATCAATCGAAAACACAGTTGAAGACTACGGCGTAAGGCTGTTTTTGACAAGGGGAAACTATTTTAAGAAAATCACATTAAACTCCCTTCGTTTTTCAGGCTACCACAAGCTTAAGGAAGAGGACGAAATCATTCAGGAAATCGAAACCTCAAACAAAAAGGAGCTTCTTATGTTCTCCGACAAACAGACACTCTACAAAGTTAAAATATATGACCTTGCAGAATGTAAGGCCAGCACAATGGGCAGCTATTTAAACAACATTCTGCCCCTTGAAAGCGATGAGTCCATAGTGTTTATGGCGGCAGCGGAGGCCTATGAGGGTGATATTGTTTTCGCCTTTGAAAACGGAAAAACCGCAAGGGTTCCCTTTGAGGCCTACAAAACAAAGCTTAACAGAAAGAAGCTTATAAACGCCTATTCCGACAAGTCACGGCTTATAGGGGCTGTTCATATTACAGGCGATGAGGATATTGTTTTAATAAGAAACGACAACAAAGCCTGCCTTATAAATTCAAGCCTTATTCCTCTTAAAACCACCAAAAACACACAGGGGGTTCAAACCTTTACGCTTAAAAAGAACAACTCTTATGTTGAAAAAATGCTTTCCGCCAAAGACTTTAAGGCTGAAAACCCCGAATATTACCGCCAGAACAAAATTCCGGCCGCAGGCAGATTTATAAAGGAAGAGGATAATAAAAAGTCATGATAAAATATTTTTAAGA
>JAJQCI010000107.1 GCA_021202835.1 Clostridiales bacterium
ATTGACAATCGCATAGTAAATAGTGTATCATTAAAGTATCTTAAGTAAATCAAAGTATTTCGACATAACATAATATGATTATTAATAAAAATTAATAATAAATCAAATTAAAGGAGGACAAAAAATGTCAAATTTATCAGAAAAAGATCTCAGTGCGGTAACAGGCGGTGCAATGCGCAATAACAATCAACAGGAAATGCTTGATCCCAATATGCAGAAGAAGCAGGGCGGCAAGGGCGGCAATATGGGACAGCAGAAGAAGGAATCTTCATCACCCCAGCCCAAGGCTCAGCCTAAGAAAGAAGAAAAGAAACAGCAGCCTAATATGGGCGGCGGCAAGGGACATCAGCCCGGAGGAATGGGCGGAAAAAGATAATTTCGCCTGCTGACAGAATTTTTGTAAGTATATTATAGTTCGGCTTAAACAAGACCATATATTAAAACAATGGTCTTGTTTTTTTGCGCTTGGCCGGTGAACATTCTAATTTTGATTTCCGGGCCTATAACAGAAAAACATAATAGGCTTATACCTCCCCCCTTTCGGAAAAATAAGATTTAAATGATAAGCTTTATATATCAAAAGAAAGATAGGAGTGTATTGCCATGAAAAATGTCTGGAACGAAACCGCTATTAGAAATGAACTTGCAAAATTGGACAGAAAAACCGGATTAAAAGGTGCGGAACTTCCGATTACTTTTAATAATAAAATACATACACTGGGGTCATATTCCTCTGCTGACGGAGGTGCTTTTCGTTTTTCCGGATATTATTTCGGGAATTCTTCATGGCCGATTGAAGAAGCAATAGACACTATACGTCATGAATATGCACATTATATGGATCATAAGTTATACGGCTGTATGGGACATGGACCTTCGTGGAAAAAATGCTGTCGTGAAGTTGGAGCACTGCCTATTCGCTGCTATAGCAAAAAACGTGCTCAGTATTATATAGAGAAACGTGAAGCCGAACGTCGGAAATCAGCAGAGCTTGACGGATACAAAACAGGCTGTTTTATAAGACATCCTAAGTTCGGAAACGGAAAAATAGTTGAAATTATCGGAACAGATACAAAGCGATGTGCGGTTGTTTTATTTAAAAATGGAGAGAAAAAGAAGCTTTCATTATCATGGATAGACGAAAATTGTGAAAGGCTTTAAAACAAGCAGTTCTTTTAAACAAGCCAAAGGCAGCACATATTCTGAATCTTTCTCCGCTCATCCACGGAGAAAGATTCAGAATATGTGACATCACTGCTTCAAAACCGTTCTGCAGCAGCTTTTCGGCACTTTTCAGCAAGTCTCTTCGCCATGTCTTCTTCTATGTATAAAACTCTTCGCCGGCTTTAAACACCGCTCTCCCCTGTGAAATGTCTCTGACATCGGCTTCCAAAGCTTGAATTTCTTCCGCAAGACAGGCGGCGGTTATTTTAACCTTGTCGGTAAAGACTGTGTCCAGAATTTTATGGCCTCTGTTTAAAAGCATATATTGAATTTTGCCGTGAAGGCTGTAGTCGGCGGAGATTTCCGCTCTGCGGCAAAGTGTCATTTCCACGGTTCCGGCAGCGGCAAGACCTGCCTTTGCAGCCCCCGAATATGCCCTTACAAGACCCCCTGTTCCCAGAAGAATACCCCCGAAATATCTTGTGACGACAACCAAAACATCTGTTATATCCTCGCCTTTTAAAATATCCAAAATAGGTATGCCGGCCGTGCCCTGAGGCTCTCCGTCGTCGGAATATTTTACCCATTCGCCTTTTTTTCCTATTCTGTAGGCATAGCAGGAATGCCGGGCGTCGTGATATTTCTTTTTTATTTCAAGAACTCTTTCTGCCGCCTCCTCTTCGGATGAAACAGGAAAAACATTTGCAATAAATCTGGATTTTTTAACAACAATCTCGTCACTTCCGGCGTTTTTAACCGTTTTATAACCCTCAGCCATTTAAAAGCCTCCGTTTGCGTTTGTTATAAAGGTTATAATGGGATTGTATTTATAGAACATTCGGGCTATAATCGACGAATCCAGTGCAGTGAAAATATCACTTAAATTAGGTGAAGCAAGGAAGATGTTCATTGCCGCCAAAATAACCCAAATAATTATGCAGGCGCTTATAAGGCCGCCGATTCCGCCTAAGCCGGCGTTAAAAAAGTGGATCACCGGCAGTCTTGAGAATACATTTAAAATCGCAAGTATAAAAAACACAGCCAGACTTGCCAAAATAAATGTAATTACATAAGCAAGCATAGTCAGCGAATAGTCGGCCACAAACTCGCTTATTGTTTTTGCCAGGGTAGCAGAAGCGTCATTCTGCATCTGATGAAGATAGTTGCTTTCCAAAAAGGCTGTTTTTATAAAACTCGGCAGATTAAGACTGTTTACGGAATATTCCGTAATTTCCGTTGTGCCTGCCGTAAGGTTAAGCTTGTTTAAAACAAGAGACTTTATAAAATCCTTAACAAAAACGGTTTCCAAAAACAGCTTTGTGTAAGGGAAAAACATTTTTGCAAGAAAAAGAGACACAAATGTGGAAATCAGCCTGAAAAGAGTCTGTATAAAGCCCCATCTTGCTCCCAAAGCAACACATATAACGACGATTAATAAAACACTGATGTCAAATATTACAGATAAATTATCCATACCTTTTTTCTCCTATTCTGGTTTGTCACTCGGAAGCCTCCGTCCCGGCTTCGGTGTTTTCTTCCTCTTCCGAAGCTTCGTCGGGCTCGGCCCTTTCCTCCTTCGTTTCAGGTGCTTCGGCCGCTTCCGTTGTTTCTTCTGTTTCTTCGGCTTCTTCCGAAGCTTCCGTTTCCTCTTCGGAGCTCTCGTCTTCCTCATCCAAGACCTCCGGCACTTCCTTTTCGGTTCCTATTCCTTCATCATCCCTGTTCCTTATATTTGAAATAATTGTATTTATTCCCTTTGATTTAATTCCCATAACATAGGCTTCCTTCGGAGTAACAATAAGAGCCTTTGTATTTCCGTCATAAACGAGAAGCTTATTTACGTCCTGGGCTACCGTATAAGAAAGATATCTTCCTCCTTTTTTGTCGAAAGCCTGGAAGGATCTGTTCATTTTTACCGTTATAACCGAAGAATTTGCACACAGCCCGTCGATTGTTTTGTTTAAAACGGTTTTAAACATTTCTCTGCCGTTCAGGTTATAGACAACAAGGGTGTTTTCTTCCTCGGGAGAGTCTGAGTTCAGATATTTTTCACCATAGGCAACGGCAATATATTTCTTTCCGGCAAAGGCAAGCGCCAGCATATTGTTTTGAGCCTTAACCGTCCACTTTTCCGTACACCTTACACTGTCGCCGTCAAGCCCCAGCTTAACACAGACAATCTCCGAAGAAGAAACCCCTATAAGATTGTCTCCGTCCATAAATTCGACAATTCCCACGATTTCGCCGCTTCTCACAAAGGAAGCAACCATCTCTCTCTCCTCGTCTATGTTTGTGTCCGTTGTCTGCTTAAGGTTATAGAAAATTACTCTTGATTCCAGCTCCGTATAGCCTGTATATATGTATGAAACAGCCAGATATCTGCCGTCGTCGGAAATGTCACAGCCTATGGCAAGCCCCTCTTCAACAGGGCTTTTCGCCATAAAGGCGGTGAAGCCGCTTTCGGTGTATGCCGTAATGGTATATTCCGTATCCGTCTCGGTTATAAGAACAGAGCCGCCCTTTTTGTTTACGGCGAAAGATGAAATTCCCCCGTCGGCAGTTATTTTATAAAGATTGCCGTCAGGGCTGTAAACGGCAAACAGACTGCCGCCCTGTTCGGAAACTCCTATAATGTCATCGTCTCCCGAAACAACGGGGTTCATCATTGTGTATGTATCCTGCCATTTCATGGAAGAGCCCTTTTCATTCATAAAAATAACTCCGTCCTTAGTGACAAAATAAAGGCCTTCGTCTGTAGTATAAAAATCGGCTTTGTCTCCTTGTTCATAGCCTATTGTATTTATGGTTTCACCTATCAGCCTTCCTCCTGTGGAACTGAAAAAGTTATGATATATTCTCACAACCACAAACACCGCAGCGGCGGCGGCTATGACAATAATCAGTCTTTTTAAACAGCTGCCCTGTTTTTTCTCTTTTGCTTCAGTCGTTTCCTTTGTTTCCTCCTGCGTAACCTCCGTTAACGCTGTTTTATCTTTTTCGTCCATTTTGACCTCTTCTTAATTACTGTTATAAAGCTATTATAT
>JAJQCI010000005.1 GCA_021202835.1 Clostridiales bacterium
CTGTATCCTTCTTGCTTTGTAAGACGGATACAAAATAATTATAATAATACCTCAGTCAGAGGAATACGGGGATCCAATCATACTAAGAAGACCGCCGGCAGATGATAACGGCGAACCAATCAGACGAAGAAGGCCGCCGGCCGGTGAATATGACGGACAGACAGCACACAGAAGACCGGCTAAAAACGGTAAAAAACGGCAGGGAGAGAGGATTATGAACAGTGAAGGTAAAACCAAAAAGCCGAATAATCATAATCACGGAAAAAAGCCCAAAGAGGATGTTGAAAGACGTTCTTCGGGAGGGTGTGTTTTCCCTGTTTTCCTTTTGCTTATATGTGTATTTATTTTTGTTGCTTCCTTTACGATTTTAACAGGTTTTATGTCGGAGCATTCTTTTGACGACCTTTTATCTATGATTAAGGGTGAGGGCATTGTCGAGGAAGAAATAGAAGATACAACAGAAGACACAGACTATATTGATTCAAGTTCCCTTTTGAGCCAGGCGGAAAACCAGCTTTACAATACGGAAAGACAGGGAGTTATTTCCCAAATCAGCTTAGGCTCCAACACAATGACAGTTTATGATACGGAAAATAAGTCATCCGTGCTTTTGAATTTCAACAATTCAACCGAATTTACGGATGAAAACGGAACTAAGATTTCAATTACAAAAATAGATGAGGGTGATCCGATAATTTTTGTTTATGACGAAAATAAAAAGCTCTTATCACTTAAACTGAACCCTGACGCCGAGGAGATTACCTCCTTGGCCGTCACGGTCAATACCTCCAGAAAGCTTATTACAAGCGGAAATGACGTTTTTAAATATAATGACCACACTGTTTTCAGATATAACGACAGTGTTTTAAACCCTAAAGATATTACAGAGTATGACGTTATTACCATAAAGGCCGTAGGCTATGACGCCTGGGGTATAATTATGGAAAAAAGCCACGGTACTCTGAAATTCACAAATTACGAAAATATCCCCGACGCCACTTTTTCGGTTGACGAAGGCGGTTTTAATAAATTTCCCGAGGACAGCGTTATTTATCTCACCGAGGGAGTACATACAATAACAGTTCAAAGCCCCGGCATAAGCGACTATACAAGTAAGCTGGTAATCAAGGCAGGGGCGGAAGAAGAGCTGAACCTTGCTTCCGTTCAGTTTTTGAGAGGCTCTCTTATAGTAGATACTTCGGCAACAGGCGCAGCACTGTATGTTGACGGAGTTCAGAGAAGCATAAGAAACCCCATGTTTTTGAATTACGGCAGCCATAAGCTTACTCTTTCAAAACAGGGGCAGAGTGTTACAAAATATATAACTATAGATAAAGAACAAACAGAAACCACCATAAATTTTTAAACCGCCTCAAGTCTGAAAAAATCAGGTTAAGGCGGTTTTTTAATATCATAAAACTGTACTCTGAATTACTTTTCGATTTCTTTAATAAGATCTACCATTTCAAGGGCTGAAAGTGCACAGTCATAGCCTTTGTTTCCTGCTTTTGTGCCGGCTCTTTCGATAGCCTGCTGAATTGTGTCGGTTGTTACTACGCCGAAAAGCACGGGAATCCCTCTCTTAAGAGAAGTCTGGGCAATGCCCTTTGAAACCTCATTGCATACAAGGTCATAGTGGCTTGTTGACCCTCTTATAACGGCGCCTAAGCATATAACGGCGTCATACTTTCCCGACTGGGCCATTTTGTCGGCAATAACGGGGATTTCAAACGCCCCGGGGACCCATGCCACGGAAATATTTTCATCGGGAACATCGTGCCTTTTAAGGCCGTCTAAGGCTCCCGACAAAAGCTTTGAAACAATAAATTCATTAAATCTTGCGCATACAATACCGACTCTTATTCCGCCGGCAACCAGTTTTCCTTCAAATGTTTTCATTTTGTTGTCCTCCTTAAAGTGTTTTTATATTATTTAAAGGGGTTTTCTGTCTTGTAGAGCATTCCTGCAGGCTGATTGAAGCCTATGTCTGTTATTCCCAAATATTTGAAAAGGTTATAGAGAGCCTTTCCGTGGTGGCCGAAGGCTACGGCGCCGTGATGGGGGAAGTTCTTTTCAATGAGAACGTGACGGTAGAACCTGCCCATTTCATTGATTGCGAAAATACCTATGCCGCCGAAGGATCTTGTTGCAACGGGAAGAACCTCTCCGTCGGCTATGTATGCACGGAGCTTGGTGTCGGAGGTTGACTGTAAGCGGAAGAAGGTTATATTACCGGGAATAATGTCGCCTTCGATGGTTCCGTTTGTAACCTCAACGGGAAGAGTTCTGGCCATAATCATTTGGTTTTTCATTGTGCAGGAGGTCAGCTTGCCTGAAGCCGTGTTTCCACAGTGGAAGCCCATAAACAGGTCTGTGTGTTTATAGCCGTATTTGCCCTGAATTTCTTCTTCATACATATCCTTGGGAACGGAATTGTTTATGTCGAGAAGAGTTACAGTGTCGTCACTTATAAGCTGGCCTATATATTCGCTTAAAGCGCCGTAAATATCAACCTCGCAGGAAACGGGAATACCCTTTGCCGCAAGACGTGAATTTACATAGCAGGGCACAAAGCCGAACTGAGTCTGGAAGGCCGGCCAGCATTTTCCGGCTATAACGGCAAACTGCCTTGAGCCCTTGTTTGCTTCAACCCAGTCTAAAAGAGTGAGCTCATACTGTGCAAGCCTGGGGAGAATCTCGGGAATTTTGTTTCCCTTGCCAAGCTCTTCCGCCATTTCTTTAACAACACCTTCAATTCTCGAATCTCCGGCGTGATTGTTAAAGCTTTCAAAAAGGTCAAGCTCGGAGTTTTCCTGAATTTCAACCCCCAAGTCATAAAGGGGCTTTATGGGGGCGTTGCAGGCAAGGAAATTTTCGGGACGGGGACCGAAGCTCATTATTTTAAGGTTCTTAAGGCCTATAACAGCCCTTGCAACGGGAATAAACTCCCTTATCATATCGGCACATTCCTCTGCCGTTCCCACAGGATATTCGGGAATATATGCCTTTAAATTTCTCAAATAAAGATTGTATGAAGCATTCAGCATACCGCAGTAGGCGTCACCTCTGCCCTGAACGAGGTCGTCTCCCGTTTCTTCGGCTGCTGCCGCATACATAACCGGGCCGTCAAAATATTTGCAGAGAAGAGTTTCGGCAGTTTCGGGGCCGAAGTTGCCTAAATATACAACAAGAGCGTTGCAGCCGACCTCCTTAATTTCCTTAAGGGCAGCCTGCATATTGTTTTCAGTCATAACGCAGATGCTGCATTCGTAAATTTCACCTAATTCTTTTCCGTATTTTGTGTTATATGCTTCCGCAAGAGCCTTTCGTCTGTTTACTGACAGGCTTAGGGGGAAACAGTCTCTGCTTACGGAAACTAAAGCAGCTTTTACTACCGGTACATTAATCATAGTTATTCCTCCTTTAATTATTAATTGCTCTTAAGCGCCGACATGGCTTCGTTTACCCAGTCTTCACAGGAGCGCATTGCAAGAATTGTTTTTTCCATTAATTCGCTTAAATCCCAGCCCAGCATATCTGCGCCGTTTTTTATAACCTCTCTTGAACAGCCGGCCGCAAAGCCCGTGCTTTTAAATTTTTTCTTAAGAGATTTAACCTCCATATCCTTTGTGCTTTTTGAAGGGCGCATTAAAGCCGCCGCCCAAATAAGGCCGGTAAGCTCGTCAGCTGCATAGAGAACCTTCTCCATCTGGTGTTCCGGCTTAATGTCAACTGTTATGCCATAGCCGTGAGAACAGACAGCGTGGATAATATCCTCTCCGACGCCGCCTTCCCTAAGAAGCTCGGGCGCTTTAATACAATGCTCGTCGGGATAAAGTTCAAAATCAATATCGTGAAGCAGCCCCACAATACCCCAAAATTCTTTATCCTCGCCGTAACCCAGTTCTGCTGCATACCATTTCATAACTCCCTCAACGCTCAAAGCGTGGCGAATATGAAAGGGATCTTTATTATATTTTGTCAAAAGCCCGTAAGCGGCATCTCTGCTTATACAGTCCATAAACATTTGCCTCCTTTGTGAAACACACTTTTTTGTATATGTATTGCTTAGATTTATTATACTTTTGAGAGCCGAATAAGTCAAGAGATTCCGAAAAATAACAATTAAAACACACTGCAAATATTGTTTGACTTAAAATAAAATATATGATAGTATGTAAATAAAGAC
>JAJQCI010000012.1 GCA_021202835.1 Clostridiales bacterium
TGATTATATATTTTATCAAGGAGAGCCGACAGATTTCCTGTCTGCCCAGAGTGTGTGTGATTATTTTTCTTGTTTCAGTGCCCGTTATTTTGACGGAATTATCAATAAAATTATCAAAATCAAAAAAATTAGGAACTGACTGCATAAATAACTGTAAAGAATGTGATCTGTCTGACAGCGACTTTCTTCCGGTATATTTGGGATATTTCTTTGTTGCTCTCAGCATTAATGATTTCTATACTTTAATTGTTGTATTTTTGATTGTATTTATATTCACTCATTATACACAGGCAATGTATTTCAATCCCATATTTTTAATATTCGGCTATCATTTTTATAAGACAACAACACAACATGGCACAAAGATATTTTTAATAATAAAAGGAAGGGTCATCCGAAATGTTGCGGATATTAATTTTACAAATCTAAAGCGACTAAATGACACCACATATATAGGCAAAAGAGAAGGAGTATAAAATTGAACATTTTAATAGCTAAACTTAAAAACAATAACTACAGAAAAATTCTTTCAACAGACAGTGATATATATGGGAAGATTTCAGATATGATAGAGGAAAGCACAGCCTACAGCCCGGCTAATTCTGTCCTTGAAGATAAGGAATGGTATGTAATAGAATCGTTTTCGGCTGAAGAATATGCATCGAATATTATAAAAAAACCTATGAATACAGTAGATTTCGAAATGATGACAAAAGAAGAACACCAAAAAATAGACTTTATCTTCACAATGGACAATGAAAAATATTGCTTTCAGAAAGTGGGAAAAGCCAAATTGGCACGAAAAAAAAGAATTTTGTATAGAGGAGAAAGCTATGAATATTATGATAAAAGCGAAGAAATTGTAATTAACGATATTTCGGATGCAATATACATAAAAGAGACGGATTCTTTATATTTCAGAAAGCTCTCATCAATTACCGGAATTTTCAACGGTATAGACCGGCTATACAGAGAGGCGACCGAAGAAGAAACCAAAAGCTTTTTGAAAGAGGGCTTTATAAGCTTGACAGACGGTTTTTCAGCCGATAAGGTAAAAACCCAAAACAGGAAAAGAATTGCTGCGGCTAAAGATGTTTTAAGCAAATTGAGCGAAGATGACAAAAGCCAAATGTTCTCATATATAGGCGACTACTGCCCTGATTTAAAAACGGTAAATAATTCATTTAAGGTAGGAAAAGAAGAACAGCTGAAAATGCTGCTTTACGGAATTGAACAGCGATTCTATACAACGCCTGTAGGCGGCCAAAAACGAATTGCAAATTCTGTAAAAACCCTGACTGTTCCCGAGGGGGATAAATAAAAAAACATACCTAAAATATATAAGGAAGTCCTCGGCACATACAGCGATTGGGGACTTCCTTTATTCGTTAAATCAAAGTACATTTTTCGGAAAAACAACGGTAAAGGTGCTGCCTGAGCCGGGCCTGCTTTTCACCGAAATTTCGCCGCCGTGAAACTGTGTTATTTCCTTTGCTATTGCAAGACCCAGGCCGCTGCCGGCGCCGGTGTGTGAAGAATCGGCCTGATAAAAACGGAGAAAAATGTTTTGAAGCTCTCCCCCTTCTATGCCTATGCCGTTGTCCTCTACAGAAAGAATTATGCTGTTTTCGGCTGTTTTAAGACGGGTTTTTATATAGCCCCCTTCCCTGCCGTAGCGGTAGGCGTTGCTTATTAGGTTTGACAAAAGCCTTGTTAAAAGCCCCCTGTTTCCCTTTATATAAATTTCCTTTTCGGCTTCACAGGTAAGGCTTATTCCCTTTTCGGCTATTATGGCCAAATCTCCGCATACATCCTCAGCAAGCTCTGACAGATTCAGGAGCTTTTTTTTATATTTTTCCGGGTGAAGCTCGAGCCGTGTGAAATCCAGCATATCCTTGATAAGCCGGGTCATTTTGCGGCCCTGCCTTTCTACAACCTCGAGGGCCTCCTCATATTCAGAGGGGGTTCTTTCCTTTTCCAGAGTAAGCTCACACTGTGCCATAATGACGGAAACAGGCGTTCTCAGCTCGTGAGAAGCGTCTGAAATAAACTGCTGCTGAGATGTAAAGGAGTTTTCCAAACGGCCGAACATTTCGTTAAACCTGTCTGCCAGCCTGTGAATTTCGTCACTGCCCTCCCCTAAGTCTATACGCTGTTTAAGGTCGCCCCCTTGGCTTATTCTGGCCGCTGCAGCCGAAATTCTGTCAATAGGGCGGAGGGTTCTGCCTGCGATTATATAGCCTCCGGCTATTGCCAAAAGAACCAAAACAGGCAAAAGTATAAGCGACATTCGGGCCACAGCTGAAAGCTGAACCTCTCCCTGTGTTTCCGAAACAACACCCCGAAGCCAAAGCCCTTCTAAGCCGCTTAGGGTAAGCTTTTTATCATAAACATAATAAAGCTCTGAGCCCACTTTGATTTGACGGAGAGAGCCGTCTGAAAGCTGCAGGGCGGCTGTCTCTGAGGCCACGGGGTTTTCGCCGTAAACAAGGGTTTTATCGGAAAGGCAGAGAGATGTATAAACGCCGTTTACCTCTCTTAAAAAGTCGTCGTCTATTTCTATATAGCCATTCTCATAGTCAACATAATAATCCACCTCGTTAAAGCCTTCGTCTATGTCATAATAATATTCAACCTCGTCCACATTGTCGGCTACGGTTGTTATAAGGCTGTCTTTCACTGTTTTTTGTATGACCTGCCTTCCCAGGGAAAGAAGGGCAAAATATGTCAGCGCCACAATCAAAACCAAAACGGCCGAATACCAAAGTGTTATTTTAGCTCTGAGAGAAAGCCTGTTCACTTTTTTCCACCCTCCTTTATAACGTAGCCCCTGCCCCTTATTGTGTGAATAAGCTTTTCGCTTTCACCGTCATCGATTTTTCTGCGCAGATAGCTTATGTATACGTCAACAACGTTGGTTCCCCCTTCGTAGTCATAATTCCAAATGTGGTCCTCTATTTTGCTTCTTGAGATAACGGCGCCGGCGTTATGCATAAGATATTCCAAAAGGGAATATTCCTTTGCGGAAAGTGTAATTTCTCTGTCGCCCCGGCTAACCCTCTTTTTTCCGCAGTCCATAACCAAATCTCCCACAACAAGTCTGTTGTCGGCATGGCCGAAAGCCGTTCTTGTCATAGCCCGAATACGGGCGGTAAGCTCTTCGAATGAAAAGGGCTTTACAAGATAGTCGTTTGCTCCGCTGTCAAGCCCTCTCACCTTGTCGGAAACCGAGTCCCGTGCTGTCAAAAAAAGAACGGGTGTGGTTTTGCCCCTGTCTCTCAAGGCTTTCAAAACCTGAAAGCCGTCGGCCCCGGGCATCATTATATCCAAAATTACACCGTCATAGTCTGTATATGAAAGTATGTCTATAGCGTCTCTGCCGTTAAAACAGCTGTCTACGCTATAGCCCTCATCCGTCAGCTTTTGTGTTATTATTCTGTTTAAATCTCGTTCGTCCTCCGCTAAAAGTATTCTCATTTTATCACCTCGTTTCTTATTTATCTGCTCTTCGGCAGCCACGCCTTTGTAAGCCTTATAACTGCGTTCTTTATGTCCGTTTCGCTTAGGCCTCCGAAGCCTGCCAAAAACAAATTTGGCGGAAAGCTCTGGGCTTTTATAAAGCTTGCAGATAAGGGCTGTATCTTAACGCCGCTTTTGTAGGCCGCCGCCTTTAGCTCCACCTCTTTCATTCCGTTGTTTACCGAAATTACAAAATAGGTTCCGCCGTCGCTGTTGAAAATTTTTATATAAGGCCCCAAGGGTGAGCCGTTTAACTCGTTTATAAGAAGATTTCTCTTTTTTGTATAATACCTTTTAAGATATTGACAATGGTCGGCATATTTTCCGCTTTGAATATATTTTGCTGCGGCATGCTGTTCAAACCGTGAAGAAAGGCTTGTATAATAAGGAAGCGCCTTGTTAAAATCCTCCTTTAAATTCTTAGGCAAAACCATATAAGATGTTTTGACAGAGGGAGCAATGCTTTTTGAAAACGCACCTATAAAAATAACCCTGTCCTCTGTGTCGGCTGAAAAAAGAGAGCTGCACCTGCTGTTTGAAATATCCAAATCGAAATCGGCTTCAATAATATATCTGTTTTCCCTCTCACAATCCCAGTTTAAAACCTCTCTTCTTTCTCTCTCCGTCATTCTGTGGTTTGTGGGATATTGGCCGTCGGGAGAAAGATAC
>JAJQCI010000337.1:0-1750 GCA_021202835.1 Clostridiales bacterium
AAATGTAATTTACCCCCTTGAAAAGGCGAGTTGTTTCTGATATAATAAAAACCAGTAATTAAAGAAAAATTGCGGCTTACAGGCCGCTTAAGGAGGTTGTACCATGCCAAAGGTATCAATTCTTATGGGCAGCGATTCCGATCTGCCTATTATGTCGGATTGTGCCAAAATTCTGGATGAATTCGGTATTGATTATGAAGTAACTCTCGTTTCAGCTCACAGAACACCTGAGCGTATGTTTGAATATGCAAAGAATGCTAAATCAAGAGGTATAAAGGTTATTATCGCCGGAGCCGGAGGCGCAGCTCATGTGGCAGGGGTTACTGCGGCGCTTACTCCCCTTCCCGTTATAGGCGTGCCCATTAAAACAAGTGCTTTGGGCGGTATGGATTCTCTTTTGTCAATAGTTCAGATGCCAAGCGGTATTCCCGTTGCTGCGGTTGCCATAAATGCGGCTAAAAACGCAGGTATTCTCGCCGCAAAAATTTTAGCGGTTTCAGACGCCGCTCTTACCGAAAAGCTTGAAAAATATCAGGAAGATTTGGGAAAGGCTGTTAATGCAAAGGTTGAAAAGCTGGAAAATATGGGTTATGAGGAATATTTGAAGCAAATGTAAAAATATCGGAGGAGTAAAAATGGATTATAATAAGGTCATAGGCTTAAATATAAGATATGAAAGACAGCTCAGAAATTTAACCATAGAAGATTTTGCCGAATATATAGGAATCACACCCGGTTTTCTGGGGCTTATAGAAAGAGGCCAAAGAGGAACTACGGTTAAAAATCTTTGCAAAATAGCAGATTTCTTCTCGATGACAGTTGACTCTCTTCTTAACAGAGACGTGACCGGGCTTGCCGAAAAAGATAAGGAAACACCCTTGGATCTTAAAAAACACATGGTTAAGAGTATGATCGATACCTTGAACGAGTCAGAGGTTGAATTTATAGACACTACCATAAAACAGCTTAAAAAACTGAGAAAAGCAGAAAACGCTGACGAATACGAATATGATTATTGATTTTAAATAATCAGGGTTCACAGATTTACCAGGCGAAATAAAAGCCCCTCTGTTCTTAAATATTAAAGAGCAGAGGGGCTTTGCTTCATTTTTTTGCCGGATTATTCGCTTTCAACGGAATCTACCGTTTCGTTTCCGTTTTCATCAACATAGGTATAGACTACGAAGCCGTTATAGTGAAGCTCTCCGTCCTGCCCTGCGCCTAAACAGCTGTCTGCATAGGATGATGAATTGGGGGCGCCTATTGCCGCCTTAAGAGATGAAACGCTTGCTCCTATATAGCCTTCGGCGTCTGCCTTTGTGGCTGAGGGGGCAGGCTCTTCAGCCTCTTCCGCCGGGGTCTCGGGCTCGGCTGCCGGTGTTTCTTCCTGTGGTTCGGCAGTAAGAACGGGGGCTTCGGTTTCGGGGGCCGCCTGAACCTGTGCTTCGGTTTGGGCTTCCGTTTCTTCTTCCGGCGCTTCCGTTTCGGCTTCTGTTTCCGTTTCTGTTTGGATTTCGGTTGTTGTTTCCACAGTGGCTTCCGTTGTTGTTTCGGCTTCGCTTCCGCTTCCGCCGCAGCCTGCCAAAATTACCGCCGCAAGGCCTATTGCCAAAATATTCTTTTTCATTAATTATTTCCCTCCTGATATTATTACTGTTTATATTCTATAACGGAGGGAATGTTCCTCTCCGCAGTTTCTATAACAAAAAAGTCTGCCCCTTCTTCTTCTATGAGGTTAAGCTCATAGGGC
>JAJQCI010000337.1:1760-3562 GCA_021202835.1 Clostridiales bacterium
AAGAGAATTTCCGAAAGAATCTCTGTACATAATTATGCCGCCGGTTTTGTTTGGGTTTTCGGTTGTTATCGAATTGTTTGAGTTGTCATCTTTTGCCGCAGAGGTATATTCATAGGTGAAATTTTTTGAATATATTATGTTTTTATCCTTTTCCCTGCCCAAAGGATGAACCATTCCGTATAAATCTCCTTCAAAATTATATTCCTCACTGCAGGTAATTTCGGAATAATCCTCATATTCAAGCCCCAAAGCTTTCATTATGTTCATATAAGCCAGAGCGGCCCCCTTGTTGTTCCAGTGGGAGTCAAGCTTATGATAAAGAACCTCTTCCCCGTCAAAGACCTCAAAAAGATTCAGATAATTAACCCCTCTTTCGGCAAGAGCGGCCTCAAGCCTTGAAGCATTGCTTCCGGTTCTGTCCTCTCTGTAATAGGGCGGCATATATTGGGGATAAAGACTGTTTTTGTTCGGAGCAACGGTAAAAAGAAATTTAACACCCAAACCGTCGCAGTAATCCTGAATTTTTTTGAGAAAATCGGCGGTTTCCTCTATTTCCGCTTCGGTCATAAGGCTTCTTCCTCTGTAGTCGTTAAGTGTTTCGCCGTAAAAAAGATAACCCTCTCTTCCTATAATAACGTCAGCCGAAAGACACTGTTTGAAAACGGCTTCGTAAAGACTGTTTTCGGCTTCTATTAAATATTCTCTGAAGCCGAAGCTCTTGCCGTACCACGTGTCCAGCTCATCTGTAAAATCAAGATTCAAGCCTTCTTTCGTCATAAGCAGGGGGCGTGCCGTTCTGGTTTCCTTTGCTGCGGCCCCTGTATGGGCGAACGTACCGGCAAGTGGAACCAAGCACAATATTAAAAATGTAAAAAAATATATTTTCTTCATACAAACCTCGCCTTAAAATCTGAAATATATAAAGGGATTGTAACCTGCCGAAGCTATGTTCAAAACACACAGAACAAAAAGCAGGGCCGAAATGGGAAGCCTGAATCTGTAAAGCTTCTTAAACAGCGGCACGCACAAAACAGCCCCTACAACAAATATAAAGGCATTATAGGGCGACAATACCGAAACAAAATCACTTAAGGCCGACGGCGAAAAATCAAAGCCCGTGAACATATTTTTAATCATAAATGCCGCCTGTGACATATTCTCCGTTCTGAATATCATAAAGCCCACTGCCACGCAGACGAGAGTGTAAATATGGGCGATAATATTATTTTTAATCTTTATAACTCCCAAATTTTCCATTATTCTGAAAAAGCCGTGCCATACGCCCCAGAGAACAAAGTTCCAGCTTGCTCCGTGCCAAAAGCCCGTAAGAAGAACGACAAGGGCAAGGTTCAGGTTGGTTCTGAGTTTTCCCTTTCTGTTTCCTCCCAAGGGAATATAGACATAGTCTCTAAACCATGAGGAAAGCGAAATATGCCATCTGTTCCAAAACTCCTTAATACTTGCGGCGATATAGGGATAGTTAAAATTTTCGTTAAAATGAAAA
Organism: Clostridiales bacterium; assembly: GCA_021202835.1. Classification (GTDB taxonomy): domain Bacteria; phylum Bacillota; class Clostridia; order Lachnospirales; family CAG-274; genus JAJQCI01. The sequence continues at coordinate 3,265 of JAJQCI010000337.1, forward strand.
CCGAAAACCCTCCCCAAGCCTATGGCCATATCACTGTAGCCGCTGAAATCAAAATAAAGCTGAAGGCTGTAGCCGAAGGCGCAGAGCCAGGCCGACAAAATATTCATATTTTCAAAGGAAAGTATGTCATCTACCATAAGCCCCAGAGTGTTGGCTATAAGAAGCTTTTTTGAAAGGCCGAAAACAAAACGGCAGACCCCCTCGGCGGCTTCGTCAAATGAAAAGCCCCTGTGGGAAAGCTCCTTTTCTATATCGCCGTATTTTACTATGGGCCCGGCTATAAGCTGGGGAAAAAGAC
>JAJQCI010000337.1:3572-4188 GCA_021202835.1 Clostridiales bacterium
CTATAGGCAGGGCTATGCTTCTCAAAGGTATTTCCGCTCCGAAAACAAGGTTTATGTTTTGAAGCAGAAAATCCGTATATTTAAAATAACAGAGACAGCCTATATCCAAAACAACCCCGACTCCAAGCCATAACCGCCCGGCCCTTCCACCCTTTGAAGCGCCAAGGCCTATAAGATAGTTGAAAAAGGCTGAAAATATCATCAAGAAAACATATACCGGTTCTCCGAAGCCGTAAAAGAAAAGACTCGCCGAAATAAGCAGGGCATTTTTTAAAGCTAGCCCCGGCAAAGCTAAATAAAGGCACAAAACAACAGGCAGAAAGCCGAACAAAAAAACCGCAGACCCGAAAACCATTTATTTTATCTCCTTATTTATAATAGGTGAAGGGCGTTTGGCTGTAGGTTTTTTTGAAAAGATCATAGCCGTTTGCCATTGCAAGCTCAGGGTCAAAAACATAGGTTACACCGTTTATGGTGATTTCCGTCCATCCATGGGCGGTAAGGCCTCCTCTCGCCGAAGGAACCTGACCTGCCACGGGTACGGCGTCATAGCCTATTGCTCTGGCAAGGTGGGTAAAGCCGGAAGCAAAGCTGTAGCAGTTGCCCTTTCCTCTTG
>JAJQCI010000169.1 GCA_021202835.1 Clostridiales bacterium
CTTTGGTTACACCCCTAATTAATGTCTGCCGCTTAAATTATCTTAATGACATTGGTTCCGCCCGTGCAGGGCAAGGCTGAACTGTTACAAGTTTGGGCTGATTTATGCAAAGAATTTGAGGGAGGGGTTGACAAAAGGGCGAGCTCTCCTTTATAATAGTATAATAGAGAAGTCGGAGTGATGGGAAAAAGCTTCATTAACTGTTGCCGCATTCCGATTTTTTAATTTTTGTTATTTTTTAGCTGTAAATATAAAATGTAAACTAAAATATAAAGGAGAAGTACCAGATGAAGTGGGTAAGAAAGATATCGGTAATTTTATTTGCGGTGTCGGTTGTATGTTTGACAGCAGCAGTTTATTATCGTGTGAAAAACGGAGATTCACAGCCGCCGGTTATTACGTCGGAAAATAATATAATTGAAGTCAGCGTTTCTGCAGACGAAGATGAAATTTTGACGGGTATGACTGCATATGACAATAAAGACGGCGATGTGACCGACAGCTTAATGATAGAGTCTCTGTCAAATTTTATAGCTGAAAGTGAGAGAGAACTGAATGTTGCGGCCTTTGACTCAAACGGAAATGTAGGCAAAAGCAAATATATATTGAAATATACAGACTATACACCTACTAAGTTCAGTCTTTCTGAGCCTCTGCGCTTTGCTTCGGGCATAACCGTTCAAAAGATAAAGCAAAATTTGACTGCCGAAGACTGTCTTGACGGAGACGTTACAAACCTTATAGTACAAAGCAATGCAGAAAACAGCGAACTTAATGTTGATGTTCCGGGTGTATATACAATGACATTTTCTGTAGCAAACAGCGGCGGAGATGTTGAAAAATTTGACACAGGTGTTGAAATATATGATTCTGCGGAAGAATCGGCAGCGCCTAAGCTGATGCTTTCACAGTATATGGTTTACATTCCCAAGGGAAAAAGCTATGATCCCCGGTCATATTATTTAAGAGCCGTTGTTGACAATGTTTCATATATGTGGAACGGAACAGACTTTATATCTGATAAAAATGAAGTACAATATTTGGAAGAAGAACCGAAAATTGAAAACAATGTTAATGTAAATGTGCCCGGATGGTATGAAACGACTTATACCTTAGAGGATTCTTACGGCGACGTAAAAACAATCAGACAGCTGGTTCGTGTTGAGGAGGGCTGACAATGAATTCAGATGATAAAAGTACAACACCTCTTTCGATAGATATTCAAAGTATACTTGCCGATATTCTCAGAAATTGGTGGGCTATTTCGCTTTGTGCATTAGCAGGCCTGTGTTTTGCACTTACGTTTTTAACCTTTTTTCCTCAGTATACCTATACATCTTCGGCAGTTTTTGTTATAACATCGGGAATAGATTCGGATACGTTAAATACATCTACGGTAAGAGATGCCAATACGGTTGCGGAAACGGTAACAAATATTTTAAATTCCGAAACCATTAAAAATCTTGTGGCCAAAGAGTCAGAAGGCCTTCAATATACAGCTGAAGCTGAATATATTGAAGACGCAAATATTATTACCTTTTCTGTAACCTCAAACAGTGCACGGGACGCTTTTAAGGCAATAAAGCTTATACTCGCAAACAATGATATAGTTTTAGGAGATATAATGTCAGATGTAAGACTTATGTCTCTTGAAAGCCCTTCTGTGGCAAACGGATATAATGAAAAAAATTTAATAATTACATGTTCAGTGGAGGCATTCCTGCTTTTCGGTATAGGCTGTACGGCGATAATCGTTTTATTTTCCATTATGAGGAATACGATAAAAAACCAGACAGACGCAAGACATAAGATTGATGCTCAGATTTTGGGAACAATTCCATGGATAGAACATAAAAAGAAGGATGAACAGGATGTATATGATGTTCCGGTTTTGGGTATAGGAAAAAATAACCGCTGGCTGAAAGAAAGTTATCGTATTACGGTGACGAAAATATTAGGTCATATGCAGCGAAGACATCAAAAAAGAGTGTTTATAACAAGCGTTTTGCCCAATGAAGGAAAAAGTGTAGCAACTCTTAATCTTGCGGCAACAGCAGCGTCACTGGGCTATAAAACCCTTATTATCGACGGAGACTTCAGAAACCCCACGCTAGGCAAAATTCTTAATGTTCCCGACAGTTTTAAAGAAGAATTCAAAAAAACTATAGAAACAGGCAAACTGAATATAGACAAGCTTTATAAAAGCGAAAAACTTCCGTTATACGGCCTTTTATATCAAGGCAAATCTATCGGCAGCAGCAATGTACTTAATAACGGCAACTTCGAAAAGATTTTACACGAAGCGGCAAAGCAGTTTGATTTTGTTTTTATAGACTGCGGTCCCGTTGCGCTGGTGTCTGATATTGAAAAGTTCTGCAGCCTGTGTGACTGTTCTGTTCTTCTGGCGGCTCAGGATGTATCGTCGGTATATGCAATAAATGATGCCATTGATGAATTGGATAAAGAACGAAAGCTGATCGGCTGTATTTATAAAGAAACAAGAAAGAATGAAAAAAAGACAGGAACAGGCTATTACAGCGAAGAATATTATGGAGCAAAGGTGGACAGATAATATGAACGAAAAAGTTTATTCACCGCAAAATTTAAACGAATCGAATGATTATATCGATATTGGCAGGCTTATAAAAAATATGATCAAAGGAGCAAGTCTCTTTTGGAAACCGGGTGTATTATTTTTAATTGCCGGGGTTCTTTGCGGATATTTGTATGCCCGGTTAAGCTATAATGAAGAATATAACGCATATGCTACCTTTACGCTGACAAGCAGTACATCTATCGGCCAGACTGCAAGCGATATATCACGTATAAGCCAAACAGGTGAAACATTTACTTATATTGTAAACAGCGGAGTTTTAAAGACAGTAGTAGCCCGTGATTTGGGAATAGATTCCGTTTCATCTTCAATTACTGCAGATGCAGTTGAAAAAACAAATATGATGACAATTAATGTTACTGATCCCGACCCTCAAATGGCATATGATGTTTTAAATTCGGTAATTAAGAATTATCCTGCTGTTGCAGAGTATGTTCTCGGTTCAACAAAGCTTGTTTTAATTGATATGAGCGATGTTCCCGATACACCTACACATTATCCGTATACAAAGAAATATACGGTGTATGGCTTTTTAATTGGTTTGATGATATATATGGCAATTGCATTTTTATATGCATTTATGCGCAGAACTGTGGAAGATACAAAAGATATAATACAAAATACAGACATAGAGCTTTTGGCAGCTTTGCCCTTTGTTAAAGAAAAAAAGAGAAGCAAGACTTCAGACAGCCATATTCTTATAAGGCAGAGAAATATTCCCCAACAGTTTACCGAGTCTGTAAGACTTTTGGCAAACAAAATAGAGATAAATGCTGCGAAAAATAACGGCGGCCGGGTTTTGCTTATATGCAGTGCGGCGGCAGGAGAAGGAAAGTCAACTTCAGCGGCAAATTTGGCATATATACTTGCGAAGAGAAAGCACAGAGTGCTTTTGATGGATGCCGATATTCATAAACCCACACTCAAAAAATGGTTTTTTAAAGGTGATATCAGTAATACTCTTGTGTCATATTTGGAAAACAAATGTTCGATAAAAGATGTTATTTATAAAACAGGAGATAATCATCCCGATATGATATTCGGCGAACAATGTGAAGATGACAGGGCAGTGTCTTTTATATCAAACAAAGCAATTAAAGACCTGATTTCAGAATTAAGAAATTCTTATGAATTTATTATCATTGATACGGCGCCTGTCAGTTTGTTTGCGGATGCTGCGCATTTGGCAGAATATGCAGATTCTTGTATTATGGTTATAAAGCAGGATTATGCAAACCTGACCGATATAGTTGAAGCTGTAAATAATATAGAAGAAACGGGTATCGATATGGAGGGCTTTATATTTAATTTGAGCCGTGAAAAGCAAGGCGGCTACGGCTATGGTTACGGCTATGGCTATGGCTACGGTTACGGTTATGGCTACGGTTATCGCTATGGTTACGGCAGCAATAAAAATTATTACAGCAAGTACGGCGGTAATCAGGAAGAACTTTAAAATAACTTTATGTGATTATGTAAAGTTCAGCTGATAAATTTAAAATTATATATCTGAAATAAAAACAGGCAGGCCTATAATTGAGTTTCTGCCTGTTTTGTTTAAAAA
>JAJQCI010000054.1 GCA_021202835.1 Clostridiales bacterium
GGAGATATACCGATGAATGTTGTTTATTCCGCAAGTGATTTATATTCCTCTCTGGCAGGAATATCTTTAACTTCTCTGTTTATAAACAATAAGCGTGCAAAGGAAATCAACGTCTACATTATGGACAACGGAATAAGCCCCGACAATAAAAATAAACTTCTCGGTTTGGCAGAACAATACGGGAGAAATATTTCTTTTTTCTCCCTGCCAGATACCTTGTTAAATGAAAATTTTAACATTCAAAGATGGAACATAAGCACGTTCGGCCGACTGTTTGAAGCTTCCGCATTGCCGGAGGATGTAAAAAAAGTAATCCATATAGATTGTGATACGGTTATTGACGGCTCTTTAGAGCCCCTTTGGAACACCGATATGACAGGCAAGGCAGTAGCCGGTGTGGTTGAGTGTTTAAGTGACCGATATAAAAACATGATCGGGCTTTCTTCGGAAGACCATTATGTAAACGCAGGCAATATAGTTATTAATCTTGACTTTATTCGCAAACACGGTTATGAGAAAAAATTTCTGGCTTATATACGTGAGCATGCGGCAATGCTGACCTATGTAGACCAGGAGGTTTTAAATGCCGTTATTCCCGAAAATGAAAAGCAGATCGTTCCTCTGCGTTTCAACTCTTACAGCATTATTCACTATTTTAGTTATAAACAGCTTAAAAAAGTAAGAGAGGTTAACCGCTTCTGTTCTGTTTGCGAATATGAAGAGGCTGTGAAAAATCCCGTAGTTATACATTTTACTACCTGCTTTATGGACGGAATCAGACCTTGGATCGAAGGAGACGAGCACCCTTTAAAATATAAATTCGATCATTACAAGTCTTATTCTCCATGGGCAGACATGTCCCCTTGGGATGACAACCGAAGCAAGTTGAAAAAAATTATAAAGAATATGCTGGACCATACCCCTAAGCCGGTTATATGTGTTGTTATAGGGTTTATTCACGGAACTGTTGTGCCTTTTAAAAATCAGTATATTCGAAAAAAGAAAACGAGAAAATTACAATGGGAATGACTGTATTTAAAATTAAATGGCATATATGTGCTTTTTTAAAAAATATCTTATATAAAACAGTGTTCGGCTCAAATTATTCCGTCGGCCGAGGCACAACCTTCCGAAGCAGATTTAATATTTATTTGGAAAAAGGTGCCAAGATCAGTATAGGGAAAAATTGCTTTTTCAACAATGACTGTTCTGTAAATGCTTTGGAATCTGTTATAATCGGTGACGGAAATATCTTCGGCGAAAATGTGAAGATTTATGACCATAATCATGTATATAAAGACCATAACGTTTCCCTTAAAAAACAGGGCTTTATCACGAAGCCGGTTGTGATGGGAAATAATTGCTGGGTTGGCAGCAATGTAACAGTCCTGCAGGGAGTTCACATTGGAAACAACTGTGTTATTGGAGCCGGCTGTCTGATTTATAAAGATATTGAAGAGGGGTCAATTGTCACAAACGACAGTAAAATTACTGTAAGGAACAGTTCTGAGGAGAATAAAACAAATGGAACCTATTAGAGTATTGCATGAAAACGTTATTATGGACCCGGGGGGAATCGAAGCCCTGCTTATGAATGTCTACAGACATATTGACAGAGAAAAGGTTCAGTTTGACTTTATGGTTCACAGGCCGGATCATGCATTTTATGAAGATGAAATCGAAAGTCTGGGAGGGAGAATATATCGAACGCCGAAATTCAGCCCCTTCCCCGGAGCTTATCAAAAATATATAGGCAGTGTCAGGCAGATTTTAAGGGACCACCCCGAATATAAGGTTATTCATGCCCATGCGGAATTAAACCTGTGGCCCCTTACAGAAGCAAAAAAACTGGGAATTCCCACGAGAATAGCCCACAGCCATAACGCCAAAACCACGGTGAACCTTAAATATTTCTTTTTTCTTTATGAAAAGGTTTTTATAAAAAAATATTGTACCGATATGTTTATGTGTTCCACACATGCCGGAGAATGGAAATTTGGCAAAAAAGCCGTTTCCGAGGGCCGTGTTAAGTTTATAAAAAACGGAATTGAGTCGGAAAGGTTCAGCTTCAATAAAAATATTTGTGAAAGAAAAAGAAAAGAGCTGGGGATTGGAAATAAGCTTGCAGTCGGCCATGTGGGCCGTTTTATGGAGCAGAAAAACCATACATTCCTTTTGGATATTTTTAACGAAATTCATAAAACAGAGCCAAATTCTGTCTTAATACTTGTAAGTGACGGAAGGCTTATGGATGATATTAAGAAAAAAGCAGCCCGGCTCGGCCTATCAAAATCGGTAATGTTTCTCGGAAACCGCAGAGATGTAAACGAGCTGATGCAGGCCATGGACGTATTTCTCTTTCCTTCATTGTGGGAGGGGCTTCCCCTGACGGGAGTCGAAGCCCAAGCGGCAGGCCTGCCTGTTGTTATGTCAGACGTTATTACCCCCGAGGTATGTATAACCGACAACACCCATATGATGTCACTTAAAAGCTCGGCCCGTGAATGGGCCGATAAGGTTTTGGAGATAAGTAAGAGCAAAGAAAGAAAAAACACAAGACAGCAGATCATAGAGGCCGGTTTTGATATCAGAACAACAGCGGCATGGCTGCAGGACTTTTATTTAGAACGTTATAAGTAAGGAATGATAATTATGGTTTCAATTATAATCCCCACATATAAAGGTGAAGACATCATTAAAAACGCTGTAGAAAGTGTTTTAAATCAGACTTATTCCGATATAGAGGTTATTGTGGTTGATGATAACGGCAGAGGCACTGAACACCAAATCAATACGGAAAAAATATTGTCGGTGTTTTCAGGCGATTCAAGATTTAAATATATCGCCCACGAAAAGAACAAAAATGGCTCTGCGGCTCGCAACACAGGTATTTCACACAGCAAGGGAGAATATATAGGCTTTCTTGATGACGACGATATATTTTTGAAAGACAAGATTGAAAAACAGGTTAACATTCTTTCAGGCCTGAGCTCCGACTACGGTATGATATACGGCGCATTCACCGAAATAATAGACAGCTCCCATTCACGAACACTTCAGGCAAAACACAATGAAGATGAATTTTTGTTTGAGTTTCTCTGCGACAAAATTATTGCCTATTCCAGCGCGGTTCTTATTCGCAGAAGCGTTTTAAGCAGGGTTAAGTGTTGGGATGAATCCTTCAGGAGACATCAGGATTTGGAGTTTTTTGCCAGAATCGCTTATTATTACAGGGTGGTCTATTTACCCGATATATGCGTTGAAAAAAGAAAGCTTGACAGAAATACGCCTAAAGCCGACGTATATGAACAATATCATCTTCACTATATAAACAAGATGGGCTTTATTGTTGAAGGCTTCAGCAAGGCAAAACAAAAGGAATTTTATGACCACCATTATTTCGAAATGGGCAAAATGTATATAAAGGAAAAAAATCTCAAAAGAGCTTTATATTGGGCAGGAAAGTGTTCCAATCCCGTAAAAACCGTTATAATGTACGGAACATCGGGCCTTTCATATATGCTCAGAAAACGGGGAAAGAGTTCTAATGAATAAAAAATTAGTATTAACACTTAAAAAATCCGACACAAGCATAAACAGCTTTGTAATTGCATCCAGCATAGTTATTAACGTTCTTTATGCTGTTTTTACAACCGGCTACGGAATCGGAGGAATAGCCTCGGCATATCTGTGGGGAGTTTATGCTCTCGGCGTATTTAATATAATCTTTTTAAGCAAAGGAAAAGCCACGGTAAAAAATATAAGCTCTTTTCTTTTTCTGGAGGGACTGCTCTTTATTGCCTGCGTTTTGACTCTTATGTATGCATATAATACAACAACAATAACGCTTAAAAGCTATTTTTTCTACTGCTTCGCTCCCGTGTTTTTCTTAATGTTTGACTATGACACAGAAGAAATATTGAGATACGGCATGTACATAGCCGTTGTGTCAATACTGGGTATCAACACCCTTCTTGTAGACCAGGGAATATCCTCAAGATTTGCCCAGGCGGTTCTGGGAACAATATATGACCTGCTCCCCTGTGTCATTTTGGCAATGGTTCACTTTGCTTATTACAGAAAGGGCTCCTCAAAGCTGACAAAGGCCTTATACATATATTATTTATATGTATTAATCAGAATGATTCCCGTAATTGTCCGTGGGGCAATGC
>JAJQCI010000063.1 GCA_021202835.1 Clostridiales bacterium
AAAGAAAACTTCTCACTATAATATTTACGGATATCGTTGATTGTGCTTCGACGAGGATAAACAATTTATCATTAACGGCAAAGCCCAAATCATTTGATATCTCCTTTGTAAATATAGACTCAAGTGTTATTGTTTTTAAATCGTTTTCAGTAGCTGTTATATCTTCCGGATGCAGTGCCTGATACAATTGTAAAAGATATTTCTTTTCCCTGAACAGTCTTGTAAACACCGTGTCCTTTATATTTCTTTTTACCAGCATCTGTTTTGCACTTTTGATTTTATCAATTGACATTTTTTAATCATACCCCATAATATTTTCCTCCGTCTGCCTGAAAGAGAGGCTTGTCGGAATTATCTTATTTGTGATAAGGCTCATTGTTTATGATTCTGTAAGCCCTGTAAATCTGTTCCGAAAGAATAACCCTCATAAGCTGATGGGGGAAGGTCATTTTTGAAAATGAAAGCAGAATATCTCCCTTTTTCAAAACAGCCTCGGAAAGCCCTAAGGAGCCGCCTATTATAAATGTGATATGGCTTGCTCCCGTAATAGATTTTTCCCTTATAAAATCGGCAAATTCTTCGCTTGAGAAGCTTTTGCCCCCTATTGCAAGGGGAACCGCAAGGCCGTCTTTAAGCTTAGAAAGAAGCCTCTCTCCCTCTTTTTCCTTTATTTTGGAGATTTCCGTTTGACTTAGGCCTTCGGGAGCCTTTTCATCGGGAACTTCGGTAATTTCAAGATTTACATATCTTGAAAGCCTTTTTGAATATTCTTTTATGGCTTCTCTGTAGAAGCTCTCTTTAATTTTTCCTACACAAAGAATCGTTATTTTCATTTAAGCTCTATTATTTCGGAAACACCCTGTCTTTTGGCTACAGCCACATCCAGATATGTTCCCACCTTTATTTTATAATTGTTTAAAATTGAACACACCGTTTCATAGGCAAGCCTTTCGGTGTTGTTTTCTATGCTCAAGTGGCCCAGCCTTACATATGAAAGCCTTCCGCTCATAACGCAGGCCAAAAGCTTTCCGGCGGTTTCGTTGCTCAAATGGCCTTTATCGCCGTAAATTCGCCTTTTTAACATTTCCGGATAAGAGCCGTTTTTAAGCATATCCACATCATGATTGCTTTCCAGAAGCAAAACATTGCTTCCTGCCAGATTATCCATAACAGTTTTGGTAACGTGGCCTATGTCGGTAGCTACTGTCACCTTAAATTTATCCGTCGATATATTGTAGCCTACGGGCTCGTTTGCGTCGTGAGGTATGTTAAAAGGCTTTACACATAAATCATTTATAATTATGTTTTCATCATGGCTTACTGCGTTCCTGAGAAGGGGATTAAGCTTTCCCATTTTATATTCCCCTCCGCACCAGGTTCCGCAGGTTGCATATATGGGCGTACCGTATTTTCTTGAAAAAATTCCGGCTCCCTTTATGTGGTCGTCATGCTCATGGGTTATAAAAAGAGCATCTATATCCTCTCCTCTTACCCCTATTTGATCAAGCCCTGCGCATATACTTTTTCCGCTTATTCCGGCGTCAATAAGAATTTTTGTATTCTCAGTGCCTACGTAAATACAGTTTCCCGATGAGCCGCTTGCTATTGTTGCAAATTCCAAAGACATATTAATCACCGATAATTATTTGTTTATTCTCTTTATATCAGCGCCTAAAGCACGAAGCTTTTCTTCTATATTGGCATAGCCTCTGTCTATAAAGCGTATGTTGTCGATTGTGGAGATTCCCTTAGCGCCCAAAGCCGCAATAACCATAGCTGCCCCGGCACGAAGGTCTGTTGCCGAAACGGAAGCGCCCTTAAGTTCCTTTCCGCCCTGAACTATAGCTTCTCTGCCGTTTACGGAAACATCCGCCCCGAACTTTTTAAGCTGTTCGATATATTGATATCTTGTTTCCCAAACGTTTTCTATGACCCTGCTTCTTCCTTCGGCAGCGGTCAAAAGTGCCGTAAACTGTGGCTGAAGATCTGTAGGAAAACCGGGATAAGCCATTGTTTTAATATTTGTGGGGTAAAGCTTTCCGTCGGCTATAATTCTTATATAGTCGTCTCCCTCTATAACACGGCAGCCCATCTCCTCAAGCTTTGCCGTAAGAGAATCCATATGTTTGGGAATAAGATTCCTTACAGTTATGTCTCCTCCGGTAATAGCTCCGCAGATCATATATGTACCGGCTTCAATCTGGTCGGGAATAATGGTATATTCTCCGCCGTGAAGCCTGTCTACTCCGTGAATTCTTATAACATCGGTTCCTGCGCCTTTAACGTTTGCCCCCAGCATGTTTAAAAAGTTAGCCGTGTCGACAATGTGAGGTTCTTTGGCAGCATTTTCTATTACGGTTCTGCCCTGTGCCCTTGAAGCGGCTATCATAATGTTTATGGTTGCCCCTACAGAAGCCACATCAAGATAAATATTGGCGCCGTGAAGCCGGCCGTCTACGTCAAGCTTAATTATTTTATCGTCACTTGTGTCTATTTTTGCCCCCATCATTCTGAAGCCCTTAAGATGTTGGTCTATAGGCCTTTCGCCGAAGTTGCAGCCGCCGGGCATAGCTACCTCTGCATGGCCGAAGCGGCCCAAAAGCGCCCCCATAAGATAATAAGAAGCCCTGATCTTTCTTACCGACTCGTCTGTTGCTATATATGAATTTACTTTTCTTGCGTCTATTATAAGGGTTGATTCGTCGGTAAGGGTACACTTTGCCCCCAGCTTGTCAAGTGAGCGCATAAGACAGGTTACATCTTATATCGAGGGAAGATTTTCTATAACAGAAACCCCCTCGGCAACAATAGCCGCAGGTATAATAGCCACCGCAGCATTTTTTGCCCCACTTATGGAAACAACGCCTTCTAATTTTTTCTGTCCGTTTATTTCAAAACATTCCATTTTCTTAACTCCAATTAAAAATATATAATTCCTGTTATATAATCAGCTTCTACCATTTTAAAGGCTTTTTGTATTTTTGTCAAGAAAAATAAAAGCCTTCCTGCCTTATTTTATGGCGATACATTTTAACCGCCGGAAAAGTTTCCCGTATATCCGTTTATATAATAAATTTCATCCTTTTCCGCCGTTCTTATTCTGTAATATGGCAAAGCTTCCTCCTTGCTGTTTCCCTGTTCGTTTTCGGCATAATATCCCACGGATATTTCCGTAACGGTAAAGCTTTCGCCGGGATATAATTCTTTTACGTTATTCATAAAGGAATACAGAGCAACATCGGCCCTGCAGACCTCAGACTTAAGACCTGTAAAGCCAAGGGGTTCAGAATATTTAAGCTTTATTGTTAAGCCGTTTTCATCAAACCTGAATATACAAATGTTGTTAAAACAGTTCTTTCCCTTATAATACATATTATATTCTATTTTATAGCCCTCTTCAAGCTCCCTGCTCAGTTCATGCTTAAAGCCCGGAAAAAGTGTTCCGAAGGCTTCTATATAGCCGGAAGCCTTTTTTTCGGCCTCCTCCCTGCTATATGCTTTTGTGTCGCTGTCGGTAAATGTTATTGTTCCGGCGTTTACCCTAAGTGTTTTGCTGCCTGCTTTAAATATTGTTACATTAAATTCCTCGGTTCTTTTAACGCTTATATTCGACTCGAAAAACAAATCAACAAGCTCGAAAAGATTATATCCGTCAGCGCCTAACGTAAGCTGCGGCAGATTTCCGGAATTTTTCGGTATATCGGCTTCAACACTTATTCCGTTGTTTGAAAGTACCGTTGTTATGTTGCCGACTTCTGTGTTTGAAAGCCTTTTGTTCATATATTTGGTTAAATTCAAACCAAGCAGAAGAGCATTTAAAACAAGCAGAAGAATAATCGTATAATTTTTTGCCGTGTTCCAGTCCATATCTGCCTCCTTAACTATACCTTTATTTTATATTAAAATTTCCTTTCTGTCTATATATTTTTCCATATATTTTTATATATATTTTTTATTTCCGTGCTTACTTAAGGAAATGATGATTAATTCACCGAAGCAGATTTGCCGGTGATTTTTTCGAGCGCAATAAAGACATTTGAAGGTGCAGTCGGAGCCCTGCGTCGAAAATGCGTAAAGAAGCAATCGGAAAAATCACCGGTGAAGCTGCAAAGAGCTAATTAATCAGCGGTTCCTTAATGCATAGCTTTCTGTTTAAGGG
>JAJQCI010000076.1 GCA_021202835.1 Clostridiales bacterium
TTATAACTATTTTCAAAAATAGTATTGACAACGCTTTTTAACAGTGATATGATTAAAATCACTGGAAGCAGTTGGTTTATTACATTTGTTATATCAACCATAATATGATGATAATAACTGTGTTTGGTGTTTCTAATATCTATTTTAATATACCTAATACAGCTTGTCAAGAAAAAATTTAAGATGGAGGTGGTTTTTTATGACAAACAAATTATTTATAACCGTTGATGAAATTTCGGAAACCCTCGGTATAAGTGTTCCTTCGGCATATAAACTTATGAAAAAGCTCAATGATGAACTCAAAGAAAAAGGGTACTATGTCATCAGCGGAAAACTTAACAGGAAATACTTTGTAGAAAAATGCCTTTACGGCGGAACGGAGGCTTGCTAATGAGCGTATCAAAAGAAACAAAAAACGGTATTTTTACGGGAAAATGGGTCGTTCACTGCCGTTATACAGACTGGCAGGGACAAAGCAGGCAGAAATTTAAAAGAGGCTTTAAAACCAAACGTGAAGCTGTGGAGTGGGAAAAAGACTTTCTTCTTAGCTCAAAGAACAATGTTAATATGAAGTTCGGAGACTTTGTCAGCCGTTATTTTTCGGAAATAAAGCCAAAGCTGAAATATAACACATATCTGTCTAAACTTGATATTGTACGGCTGCACGTTCTTCCTTACTTTGAAAACGTAGCTTTATCCGAAATAACTCCCAATTCGATTATAAAATGGAAAAGCACCGTAATTGAAAAAGGGCTTAAAAACGGAAAAGGATATTCCCAAACATATTTAAGGACAATCAACTCGCAGATGTCGGCCCTTTTCAACTATGCCGTAAGGTTCTACGGCTTAACTCAAAATCCCGTACAGATTGCAGGGTCTATGGGCAAAAAGAAAACATCAGCCGAAATGCAGTTTTGGACTTCGGCTGAATTTAAAAAATTCTGCTCTGTGGTAGATGATAACCTTGCTTTCTGTGCATTTGAAACCCTGTTTTACACAGGCTGTCGTATAGGAGAACTGCTTGCTTTAACTCCCTCGGACTTTGATTTTGAAGCCAACACAATGTCGATAACAAAGTCATATCAGCATTTACAGGGACAGGATGTTATAACATCTCCCAAAACCGAAAGCAGTATCAGAAAAATTTATATTCCCGAATTTTTAGCAGAAGATGTGCAGGACTTTATATCTTCACTCTACAAAATCGGCAAAAATGACAGAATATTTCAGACGTGCAAAAGCACTTTATCCATAAAATTAAAGAAATACGCTGCTCTTGCAGGAGTTAAGCCTATCCGTATCCACGATTTAAGGCACAGTGCAGCCACATATTATCTATCTGAGCTGGGAGCAAATCCCATTGTAGTTTCAAAGCTACTCGGACACGAAAAAATATCTCTTACCCTCGATACATATACCCATAATAATACAGAAAATCAAAAAAGCCTTGCCGAACTGACAAACAAGGTATTTCAAGCTAATGCGGAGGAAAATAAAAATGAGTGCTAAATCCCGAGACAAACATAACCGTTGGCGAAGCTTGACAGTTGCTTTTCGTATATCGCCGCAGGAAAACGAAGTCTTTAACAGGAAAGTTTTCCTGTGCGGTACTACAAAACAGGAATACATAATAAACAGCCTTATATCAGACAAGCCGCTGCAAGTTGTTGTAAACAGGCTGATGATTAACAGGCTTTCCGAAAGGCTTGACCGCCTTATTAATCTTCTTGAGAACAGTCAAATAACCGACTGTGACATTGAAGAAATACAGTATATAGCAAAATTGCTTCTTGCAGTAAAAGCAGAAGAAAAAAATTTGAAGGAGTGATTCTATGAATAATGAAAAAAATACTTTAAAGAAACTGGAAACTGTTTCTATGGCGGAGCTTTACGATATAGTTTATCCGCCGCAACCTTAGTCGAAAACCTTTTATATGAAGGCACATACATATTTGCCGGAGCACCGAAAACAGGCAAGTCCTTTTTTATGGCTCAGCTTGCCTATTCCGTCAGTACGGGTCAGCCTCTTTTCGGCAACAGAGTAAACAAAGGCTGCGTTCTCTACCTTGCCCTTGAGGATACCTATGCCCGGCTGCAAAGCCGCTGTGTGAGAATGTTTGATATTAATGTCAGTGAAAACCTCCATCTTTCCACACAGGCAAATTCTCTGTCCAAAGGCTTGGATTATCAGCTGACGGAGTTTATAAACGAACACCCGAATACGAAGTTAATTATAATCGATACGCTGCAAAAAATAAGAGAACTGGCTCCCGATTATAATTACGGCACCGATTACGATGTAATCACACGCTTGAAGAAATTCGGGGAACAGCACCGCCTTTGCATTATCTTGGTACATCATACCCGAAAAATGGATGCTGCAGACCCCTTTGAAACAATTTCGGAAACAAACGGCTTGCTCGGAGCCGCCGACGGAGCCTTCGTGCTTCAGTCGGAAAAGCGTTCGGGCAATTCATCAACTTTAGATGTGGTAGGACGTGACCAGGCGGCACAAAAGATTTATTTGGAGTTCGACAGAGCCCACTGTCTGTGGAAATTTATAAAAACAGACAATGAGCCTTGGTGGGAACCGCCCGACCCCTTTCTTGAAAAGGTTGCTCTGTTTGTCCGGTGTCAGCCTTTATGGAAAGGCACTCCGACGGATTTGGTGACAAGTCTCGGAGTTAAGAATATAGCCCCGAACGCAATCACCAAAAAACTGAATGTATGCAGCAACCGTCTGCTTGACGAATATGGCATTCGGTACGAACACTATCGGACAAACAGCGGTCGGTACATAATTCTGTCTTTGGCGGAAAACAGCTGATATGGTTTTCTGCAAGGCGGAAACGTAGCAGCACAGTGCAGATTTATCTGCATGAAATGTTGAGCGAAGCGAAACCGCAATAGACTTTTGATATTATCCTGCTTATAGGATAATGTCGAAAGTCATATTGCGTTACTTTCGGGAAAGTAACAAAGCCGTTACCGCCCGAACACTTTAAATTTGCGATGTTCACACTCACTGACAGGAGGTGAAAAATTACGGTAAAAAGCATATCACTTATGAAGGGCAAAGGCTCTCTTGCCCACAACAACAGAGAGTTTATTGCAGACAATGTAGATTCGGACAGGACAAAATACAACATATATTATAAACAGGAAAGCCTTGAAACTGCTTATAAGAATTGCTTCGCAGAAGCAATCGAAAACTATAATGCGAAGCAAAAAAGAAAAGACCGCCGTATCGCCGGAGTAAAGGGCTATATGGAGCAAATTAAAAATTCGGGCAACGGAGAAAAATTATTTTACGAAACCGTAGTGCAAGTCGGAAACATATATGACAGTGCTATAGGCACTGAACAAGGAGAACTCTGTAAAACCATACTTGACGAGTATATGAAAGAGTTTGAAGAAAGAAATCCAAACCTCTATGTATTCAATGCTGTTATGCATAACGATGAGTGTACTCCCCATTTACATATAGATTATATTCCCCTCGGCAGAGAATATAAAAAAGGAATGGCGGTCAAAAATTCGCTTGACAGAGCCCTTAAACAACAGGGCATTGACGGAAAAGCAAACAAATTTAATAGCTTGGCAAAACATAGAAAAGTCGGCACTGGAAGCCGTTATGAACCGCCACGGAGTGGAGCGAGCTGCCGAAACGGGCTTACATAGGAGGAACCAAAGTGTAGAACAGTTTAAAGCCACAGTCCACGATACAGATAACCGCCTGCAGCAGCTTCCTCAGCAGATAGAATATAAACCGGTAATGTTTAACAAAGAAAAGGCTGTTGTAAACACAGCCGACCTCAAAAAGATTGAAGAAAAGGCAAAACTTCTCACCATAAAAGAAAACAACCTCGTAAACCTTGAAAAGCAGGAAAACGAAAAATTGGCGGCTATATCCGATTACAGCGGCTACAAGGCAAAATATGAAGAAGCCGCAGCCGAGTGCGAAAAGCAAGCCGAAATCATAAAAGAAAAAGATGCGGTTATAGAAGCCCAAGAAAGCACAATAAAAGAACAGGCGGAAACAATTGAAGGACTTAATAATTTTAAACGTATGGCCTATTATCTTATTGAACTATAAATGAGCAAAACCAAAAAAGTGCACAAAATCACCCAGCAATAGCCAAA
>JAJQCI010000206.1 GCA_021202835.1 Clostridiales bacterium
AAAGCATATCTTCTATATCAACATAGTCCCAGCCCATATCAATTAATTCATATACTACGCTTTCATCAATGCCAACAGACTTAGCACAACTTACCAAATCATCTATGTAGTCTTGCTGAGGGTTAAGCTGATAGCCGCTTCCACATCCGCCTATGATTGTTTTGCTTTCCTTTGTTTCCTTAAAGGAACTCCTTGAAGTTCTGACCCAACAGGGATAGCCATAGAACAGGTCGAAATCAAAGGTGTCCTTTGCTATTTCTCCGTCGGGAGTGAATTTCAAAATATCGCCTTCGTTTATACTGACGGGAGTAAAGACTTTCAGATTGAGCTTATTCAGTGCCTTTTTCAAAATATCAGCCGTTGAAGCATAGATGTAAAAACCGTTGAAACGAGCTATAGCCATGGGATTATCGCCTTTGACTATATAAATCGAATTATCCTTATCAAGAACCGTAAAGCAAAAAGAACCCTCTACCTTTTCAGCCATATATTTAAGGCTGTCAAAGGAGAGGACATTTTTCTTGTCGATAAGTTGAACCGCAATATAGGAATCTGTTTGTATTTTTGTCATCGGAAGTTTTTCTGTCTGTCTGAGTAAAATATCGTTGTAGAGTACGCCATTGTGGGCAAGGGCAAAATCTTTATTTTTTGACAGGAAAGGGTGATTATTGCAGTTGATTTTTTCACTGCCCTGAGTTGAAAGCCTTGTGTGACCCATTATTACAGAGGGATTGCCTTTGAAATAGATATTCATTTTTGACGCACGGAGAGATCTTTTATAGATAATTATTCTGTCCTTATAGACATAGGCAACTCCTGTTGCGTCCGTTCCTCTCGCTTCACATTCCACAGAAAGAACCTTTATAATCCCCTCCTTTTGTTTTACATTGAGTATATTTCCGTAATCTATCAAACCAAATAAACAGCACATAATTATTCTGCCTCCTTTGTGTACAATTTTCTTTCCTTGAGGTATGTAATAAGTTCACTGTCATTTTTCTCATCCAAGCTTGAAACAAAGTTTTCCCACGTTAATGCTTCCATTTCTTCATCAGACAAAGAAACAGCCGCCTTACAGATTTCATTTACAAACTGCAAGGTGGCTATGAAAGTGTTGTATTTGAGAGTTCCCCTGAACATTCGAAATTCGATTGTGCTGTAGTTGAGGATATTGACAGCCCTGTATCTTGAGCAGTAGCCTTTTTTAACATCGTTATACAGCTTTTTGGGATTACCGTTGTTTCCGTACCTTGCTGCCCATCTCTCCATCTGAGCTTCGGTACGTCTTGAAAATTTGAGAATTTCATTCCAGTGATGCTCAACGAAATAGAGTATTCTGCCTGTGGCGTCTTCCTGCTTGTCATAGCAGTCGCCTAAAGCTGCTCTGCTTACGTGGCAGTGTAAGCCGCAAGTACAAGCCTGATGGCTTTTGTAACCCATATGTACAAGTTTCTTCATTATGCTTTCCCAAGGCATTTCATTCTTATGGTAGCTGAGCGTCATAGGGTGGCTCACAAGCTCAAAACCGTCATCAAGGCTTCCGTCATTTTTGACATAAAGCCTATCCTCTCTGTTTTTGTTTGCAATCTTCAATACTTCTTTGGCATTATCGTTGTCATATCCGCCGCAGTCAACCTCAAGTTCTACTCCGATAACCATCTTTCCGTCACCGTAAAATATGGGATCGGGCTTGTAGCCGTAATCGTGAATAGCCTTATCCTTTCTCATTCTTGCATAACAGGTATAGCAGTAAGGATACTCCTCATATTCATCACCGTCCATATAGTAGGCATTATCATTATGAATAATACCTCCGCAGTCCTCGCAGTAGCAATAGTTTTCATTAAAGCAAAATCTGCAAAGCGTATTATTGGAATCTGTAACAGCCTCGTCCATTCTGACTCTTTCGCCGCAGTCTTCACATACAACGGTTTCTTCTTCAAGACAGTCAAGGCAGTAAATCCTGTTTTCAAATCTGCAAACCTCATCAGGTGCAAACTCTTCACCGCAAATACAGCATCTTAAAATGTTTTCTTTCATATTGTAAATCCTCCCATAAAATAAAAATTCCGGCTTACTGAGCGCAAGCCGGAGATAATAATTTTTAATAATAGTTATTGAAATTTAAATAATTTTTTAAATCCGATAACTTCAACATAGTAACGTATTTTAGTACCATTCATATTGAATACCACAACATCGGATACAGAAAGACTGTGCCCCTTATAGTTCTTCGGGTGATTGATATTAAATCGAATATAAATATCCTCAAGAGATGTATCATCTGTAAGAATATCGGTGTGTATATGTTCATAATTTGCAAAATCAACATCTTTTCCCATTGATGTCAATTTATCATAAGGCATAAATTGTAAGCCCTTTGTCTTTTCGGAGTTCTTAAGCTGATAAATCGAAAACTTATTTTCCATAGCCCTTAGCCTCCCTATAGCTGTTAAGCAGCTTGTAAAAGGTAGTTTTCTTCAAATTCACCTGTGCCCTGAACTCTTTTGAAGAAATAGTCTTTTCAGCCCACATTGAATAGTAAATCTCCCATTCTTCAGGAAACTTCGTCCTAAATCTACCTAAGTGCTTGCCTTTAATTCTTGCGGCTTCTATACCTTCTCTTTGTCTTTGCCTGATGGTTCGTCTTTCCTGTTCTGCTATCGAGGAAAGAACCTCAATAAGAATATTATTAATCATCTCGAATATCCAGTCCTGCTCTTTGGGTAACTCTATAAGTGTAGTAGGTATATCAAGAATTTTGAGCCTTATGCCATTAGCTTTGAAATATTCAAGCTCTGTCTTAATATCGGCTTTGTTTCTCGATAACCTGTCAAGTGATTTAACAACAAGAGTATCGCCCCTACGTAAGAGAGTATTTTTCAAATACTGATAGCCTGTCCTGTCAATATCTTTGCCACTTGCTTTATCGGTAATAATACTTCCTTTGTCAGCTCCCATGCTTTTGAAGGTTTCAATCTGCCTGTCAAGGTTCTGATCTGTTGTCGAAACTCTCGCATAGTAGTAAGTTCTGTTTTCCAAATTTTCACCCCCTTAAACGTCCGTAAAAGACTAAACACATGTGGACATGTCCACTTATTGATTAAAAGACCTTTACGGGCTTGTTTTTGGCTGTTTTTTTGAAGCCCGAAAAGGTTTACCTTAACGGAATTAGTATATTACTTCCTGCACATCCTGCTGTTCATATGTTTCCTCAGTACAATCATTTTTGACTTCAGACATATCATCGGCAAGCTCGTTTTTGATGCTTTCATCCATAGTCAAAGCCTTCTGAAAGTCAACCGATATAGGAGCATACTTTAAGGCTCTCTTAATAATAGTCTTTTTAGCCATATCTTCATAATTGGTTTTCCAAGGACTGCATTTACTGCCTATCGTTTTTGAATACTTCGAAGCAAATATATCCATCTCAGCCTTGCTGCTGACCTCAAAGCCGTAACCGCCGTTAGTCAATTTAAAAAGTCCGTAGATGAACGTAATTTCTCCACGCTCATCTGCGGACGGTTTATGTACAAGGTCAGAGTTAAGACCATAGCAATACTCGAAGGTGTCATTCTTCCTAACGATTTGTGCCTGTATTATTTGAAGCTGATTTGTTCTGTAGGCTAAACCAATCATACCCTTATAACCAAGCTGAAACTGGCACTCCGTAATGCCTTTGGTTTTATTCTGATAAGGTATCAAGTAAGCCTGTCCCAAAGGTGTATTAGGTTCAAGCCCTAACTGTGCAGCGTTCATAAGAGCCGCTATAAACGAGATAGGCGTGCAGCTTCTGAGTTCGGGAGTGTTGTTTATAGCCGATATGGCCATTCGAGTAAACCTTTCAGGCGTTATGAACGTAGGCAAAGCTTTTTTGATTTCAGGCTCCATTGCCGTAACCATTTCAACAATGGTCATATCCTTACTCAATTTAACAGGTGCATTCCCATTGGAAGCTCTCTTTTGTAATTCATTCTTTATATTAACAGCCAACACAAACACCCCCAATCAAAGAATCGAGCCGTTGACAGCTTCTTTCATATTTCTTTGCGTAAGTATCCAAAATCTCCTCTATGCCGTTCCATGTAAGGTACTCAAAACCCTCATACTTAAGAT
>JAJQCI010000338.1 GCA_021202835.1 Clostridiales bacterium
TAACATAAGCAGAAGAAGCACGAAGAATATAGCCGCCGTAAAGCCCAAAAGCATATAATCCGACATGGTTAGGGCAATATCCGCCTCTGCAGCCGTTTCCACAGCTATTGCCGCCTCGTTTGCGCCGTACCAGTATGAAGCGGCTATCTGAGTGCCGTTTATTGTAAAATGAAGAAGCATCGGCCCCAGAATACTGCCGCTGTATTCCACCACGATGGCCAAAATAATTCCCGAAAACATAGCATAGGGTATCTGGTAGCCGCACAAATGGAAAAGAGCAAAATAAAACGCCGAAAGCACCATTGCTTTTTTTCTTCCGAAGCGTTTTAGCCCTCCGTATACAAAGCCTCTGAAAACCGTTTCTTCAAAAACAGCCGGCAAAACAGCCATAATAAGCATACCCATAGAAAAGGGAGCGCCCATAATGGCAGCCTCAACCTCCGTTGACGTGCTGGGGCTGAATATAGAGGTAATAACGGAAATAAAAGACATAACCGGCAGCATAAGAAAGCCCGTCATAACAATGTAAATAACATTCCAAGGTGACAGCCCCTTAAGGGGAATCATTTCTTCCAGGCTTCCGCCGAAAATTTTAAGCCCCAGAAGTATGGGCAGAAGCATAAGAAACATATCCTGCAGAATCATAAGATTTACAACGCTGTCGCTTACGCTCATATTCGGCAGCAGACTCTGCAGAAGATATCCCCCCAGCAGCACGAGAATCTGAACTCCCGTGATTTCCCATATGAAGTAAATTGTCATAAATGAATTTACTCTTTTAGGACTGTTCATCGGCCTTTTCCTCCCTGATGTTTTTTCCTGCTTCCGCTTCGGCTTCTTTTTCCCTGATTCTTTTGTCAACATAATTGGTTATTGTTTTTGAGATAACGGCATAAACAGGCACGCCGAAAAACATTCCCACAAAGCCGAAAAGCGCTCCGCCTACCAAAATGGCAAATATAACGCCCATAGGCTTTATGCCTATTGAATCGCCCATAACCCGGGGGCCCAGTATGTAGCCGTCAAACTGTTGAAGAACGATAACGAAAATCGTCATCCATATAGCCGAATAGGGGTCCTGCAGAAGACAGAGAACAACAACGGGAACAGCGCCTATAAAGGGGCCGAAATAGGGTATCATATTTGTGATTCCTATTACACAGGCAAAAAGCAAAGCATAATCGGGATTTATAAAGCAGCAGCCGAAGAAGAAAATTATTGCAATTATAATGGAATCAACGGCCTTGCTTAAAAAGAACTTTTCAAAGGTCAAATTTGCCCTTTGAATAAAAGCCCTGAAGCTGTCAAAATATTTTTTCGGCAATATTATGAAAAACACTTTTTTACAGAATTCTATAAGGTTTTTCTTATCTAAAAGCATATAAAGAGAAATTATTATGCCGATTATAACATTGAGAATCCAGCCTGCTACGTTAAACGTGCCCGTAAGAACGGTTGACATAAGATTGGGCACATATTTGACGCTGTTTAAAATAGTGTCAAATATAGAATTTATTGTGTTTGCAATACTGTCTATAATTTCCTCGGCGGCGCTTCCGCTTATATCTATGTTTTCAACCGCCTTGTTAAATGCGGCTTCCAGCTTGGGAATATAGTTAAAAAGATATGTTGATATTTTCTGTATGCTTGAAACAATCTCGGGTATAATGCTTATAACAACAAAATATATCAAAGCGGCCAAAAGAAGATAGGTAGTAAGCATAGAAAGGCTTTTTGCCGCTTTAGGCCGGGCTTTAAAAGCCTTAAATCTCAAAAACTTATCTTCGAAAAAGCTGACAATGGGGTTTAGAATATAGGCTATAATAAGGCCTATTATAAAGGGCTTCATAACCGAAACGGCGCTTGCAAAAATAAAATTAAAGTTGGTCGTTGTTATAACCCTGTATAAAACCAAACCTATAAGTATAACAATGAGAAGTCCCGAATATTTTTGAATACTCTTTTTAATTGCCTCAATCATACATTTCACCTTCTTTTTTTACATAAAGGGTCAGTTTATGTTCTTTATCATATAGTGAACTATTCTTCCGGAATTTTCTGCCGCCATAGCCTTAAATGTGGGATAGTCCATACTGCCGGAGTCGTCTGCCGAGTCTGAAATTGCCCTTATTACAACAAACGGAAGCTTGTTTAAATAACAGGTTTGAGCAATTGCCGCCCCTTCCATTTCACAGCAGGCGGCCTCAAAATGCTTCACTATATATTCTTTAACAGAGCTTTCACACACAAATATATCTCCTGAAGCAACCCTTCCTATTACACCCTTAAGGCCGCAGCTTATAAGAGCGGCCCTTGCCGTTTCTATAAGGCATTCATCGGCCTTGAAAAGAGATGTTTCCATATCGGGAATAATCCCCTGGGGATAATCTAAGCCTTCCGCATTCATATCGTGCTGCATTGCGTCAGATGAAATAACAATATCCCCAATTTCAAGCCCGGAGGCGAGCCCTCCGGCAACGCCTACATTTATAATGCAGTCAACGGCAAACAGATCTATCATAATCTGCGTACATACGGCGGCGTTTACCTTACCTACGCCGCACATAGCCAGAACGATGCTGTTTCCTTCCGATGTTCCCAAAGTAAAATCCATCCCTGCAGCATTTTTTGTTGTTATAACATTCATTGTGCTTTTGATCTTTTGAATTTCAAGATCCATTGCTCCTATAACACCTATTGTTTTCATATTTGCCCTCCTTTCCTTTTTTTATACGGTTTTTTTGGTTTTACACTGTTACTATTTAAGAGCTTCGACTATAAGAGCCGCCAGTTTTTCGGCTTCCTCCGTTATAACGTCAATGTCTCTTCCCTCTATCATAACTCTTACAAGGGGCTCCGTTCCCGAAGGACGAATTAAAACTCTGCCTTCTCCCGAAAATTTTGCATTAAGGGCTTCTATGGCGTCTCTTACCTCTTTATAATTATTATATTCGTTTTTCTTTTTTCCGTCAACCTTTGCGTTAACAAGAACCTGGGGAAGAACCTCCATAATACTCTTAAGAACAGAAAGCTTTTCACCCTTTTTCTTTACAACGGAAAGCAGAGTAACAGCCGTTAAAAGCCCGTCTCCGGTAGTATTCTTGTCTAGAATAATAACATGACCCGACTGCTCGCCCCCTAAATTGTGGTTGTTTTTTAACATCTCTTCTATAACATAGCGGTCCCCTACGTCGGTTACGGCTATATTTAAGCCTCTCTCCTCGGCCATAAGCATAAAGCCCAAATTGCTCATTACCGTTGCCGTTATGGTATTGTCTTTAAGAATGCCCTTGTCTTTAAAGTCATTGCCTATGATTGCCATAATCATATCGCCGTCAACGGTTTCGCCCTTTTCATCAACGCAGAGACATCTGTCGCCGTCTCCGTCAAAAGCAACTCCCACGTCTGCCCCCAGCCTTACAACGGCTTCCTTAAGGCTTTCCATATGGGTTGAGCCGCAGTTTAAGTTTATGTTTGTGCCGTCGGGCTCGGCGTTTATATAGGTTACGTCGGCATTTAAGGCTTTGAAAACCTGTTTTGCGGCGGCGCTTGTAGCTCCGTTTGCACAATCGCAGACAATCTTTATTCCCGAAAGGTCGGTGTCGGTCTGTGCGGCAACAAAGGAAGAATAATCTGAAACAGATGTATCGCAAACCCTTCTTGTTCCCACGTCGATACCCGTAGGCAGAGGAAGCTCGTCAATGTGGTTTATCATTATATCTTCGATTTCATCTTCTATTTCATCGCTGAGCTTAAAGCCCTTGCTATTGAAAAACTTTATGCCGTTGTCTTTTACGGGGTTGTGAGACGCCGATATAACAACTCCGGCGTCGGCGCCGTATTTTCTGACCAAATAAGCAACTCCCGGAGTGGGAATGACCCCAAGGCTTATAACCTCAGCCCCGACAGAACAGATTCCGGCTGTTAAAGCCGCCTCAAGCATAGCCCCCGAAATTCGGGTATCCATACCTACTATAATTTTTGCTTTATGCTTATTTTTTTGGGCCAGAACATAAGCGCCGGCCTTGCCGAGCTTATAAGCGAGCTCACAGCTAAGCTCCTTATTGGCAACGCCCCTAACGCCGTCCGTACCGAA
>JAJQCI010000045.1 GCA_021202835.1 Clostridiales bacterium
TTGAGGGATCTTTATAATTATATAAGGCAAAATGGCGATAAAAACCATCCGTTTCTGCTTGTGTTAGATGAAATACAGGAATTATGCCGAACGAATAATAATGTTTTAAAGGATATATTTACTCAAGGCAAAAGATTCGGGGCTGTAGGTATATATGCAACACAGCACGGCAAATTTGAAGGAAGCAAAGATTATCTTGCCGGTATGGGACAAGCCGATACACGGATTATATTTCAGCCTGATGATGATAATATGAACTGGGTAATTAAAATCCTTGGTCATAACAACAAGGAAAAAGAATTTTGGAGCAGGATTTTGCAGGGACTGGAACAAGGCTTTTGCGTTGTTAAGTTTAGTGAGAACAGTAAACCTTCGCCCCGTGAAATGATTGTCAAGGTATATGACAGAAACACCATCGACCAAGATTTGGATAAAAAAAGTACATAAAATAAAAATTGCTGCGCAGGAGAGGTTATATGCTTCTCCTGCTTTTGCAATTGTAAGCTATGAACATAAAAAGATATGTAAATGACGCTTGATAAGATTCGGGCTTTATGTTAAACTTATAATATGCTAAATGTCTAAATAGTTTTGCAGCGGATTAAGCTTGACAGTAACCAAAATATGTTAATTTGCCGACATGACTTATGAATTTTATCGGCGTTTATTGTAACTGATGAAAGATAATTACTTGCTGAGAGGTGATATAAATGGGATTTTATTTGAATAACAGGGAGCCGCTTATGATTTATAAGAGTGAAGTCGGCAAGCCTTATTTTGTTGACAAGACAAAGAGGCTTAAAGAACTGATTCCTTTGGTTGAACAGGGGAATAACCATATTTGTATCACAAGACCCCGCCGCTTCGGGAAGTCTGTTATGGCGGCTATGATTGGGGCTTTTTTCGGCAAGGGTTTTGACAGCAGCAGTGTTTTTGACGGACTTGAAATTGCTTCAGACCCTAAGTATAAGGAAAATCTGAATAAGCATGAGCTTGTTTATATAGATTTCAGCGGAGCCGCAAACCTCAGCAAAAGCTATGATGAATTTATAAGTAAAATAGAGAGCAAGCTTATAAGGGATTTGCACAAAGCCTTTCCCCATGTTGAATTTTGGGAAGACGAGACTGTGGCTGACTGCTTCAGAACAGTGAATATTGAGACGGAAACAAGGTTTATATTTGTATTCGATGAGTGGGACTGCATATTTCACAAAAAATATTTGACAAAAGAAAACAGGGAAAGCTTTATAAACTTTCTTGTGGCATTAACCAAGGGCAGAGCTTTTGTTTCACTGACATATATGACAGGTGTGCTGCCAATTGCAAAATATTTAAGCGGTTCTACCATAAACCATTTTGATGAATATAATATGGCAAATAATGATACCTTCAGTGAATACTTCGGCTTTACGGACAAAGAGGTTGACAGGCTGTATGAAATATATTTGTCAAGAAACGATACTCCAACAATATCAAGAGAAGATTTGGCTTATTGGTATGACGGCTATCACATTGGCGACAGCAGACATATTTACAATCCACGGTCGGTTGTTTTTGCTCTTTCACGAAATAAAATAGGAAGCTACTGGACTAACACAGGGCCCTACTCGTAAATATCACAATACATTGAAAATGATATATACGGAGTTAAGGAGGATATTGCCTTAATGGTAACAGGTGAGGCTGTACCGGCTCAAATAGATGTATATGCGGCAACAGCATCACATTTTGTAACCAAAGACGAAATTTTCTCGGCTATGGTAGTCTACGGCTTTTTGAATTATGAAAGAGGAACTGTGCGTATTCCCAACAAAGAGCTTATGGACGAGTTTGCAAAGACCATAAAACGTGAAAAGTCTATGGGATATGTAAACCGCCTTGCTCTTGTTTCAGATAAGATTTTAAAGGCAACCCTTGAGGGCGATACTAAAACAGTTGAGAATATATTGGAAACCGTACACAATACAGAATCTCCCATACTTGCTTATAACAGAGAGTCGGAGCTTACTCTTGTAGTAACATTCGCATATCTGTCAGCAAGAGATTTCTACCGTATAGAACGTGAAGACAAAGCCGGGAGAGGCTATGTTGATTTTATTTTCTATCCTATGCTCGAAGGGTGGGACGGCATTATACTTGAGCTTAAAGTAAATGATACTCCCGAAGCGGCTGTAAAACAGATTAAGGATAAGAAATATGCCCTTGCTTTCAGAGGAAAGCTTGCCGAAAACAAGCGACAGGTTAAAAGAATTTTGGCTGTAGGCATAGCTTACGATTCCAAAACAGGAGAACATCACTGCAGGATTGAGGAACTGTAATATTTCGCTTGGAGGAAATTGCGTGAATAATACTGTATGGATATGCTTTAGATAATATCGAAATATTTCTTCGTAATTCCGGTGGAGATTATGAGCCGGGAATGCTGAGAAAAAGCCGTTGACAAGGCATAAAAAGCTGACGTGATCTTGACGTGATTTTCTTTAAATTAAGGCATACGCCTCAAGACGGAAAACTATGAGAGAACTCCCTCAAAACCGCATAAATTCAAGGTTTTTGAACTTATACGAAACACAGCAAAATTATCGGGAAATGACTTTGCAAATTTAGAAATTGTGCTTATTTTGTGTTTATTTCCTTTTTCTTTTCTTTAACATTTTTCAGAATTAAGACGTTTTGTAATTTTTCTGCGGCGACTTCATCCAGTTTTTTTAGCTGTGGGCGTAGATATTCATGGTGGTTGATGTCTGGGCATGGCCGAGACGTGCAGAGACTGTTTTGATATCCATATTTGCGGAAATCAGCAAAGTGGCGGATGTGTGGCGCAAGTCGTGAAAACGGATATTGGGAAGTTTATCAGCCTCATCTTCAACAGTGTCGTTATATCTTTTGAGCATACTTTTAAATGATTGATCAGGAGTGCCAGGATTCATTAATTTACCATTCCATTGTATGAAAATGTAGTTGCCGCCTTCCCACTTTGTGCCCAGCGAAAGACGAAGACGGCGCTGTTCATTTTGCCAAAAGCGAACCAGTGACATTACTTCTTTGTGAATGGAAATTGTACGTTCTGAAGATTTATTTTTTGTTGATTTGATGATTGTTTCTCTGTTGAGCCGTGCAGCGGATTTGTTTATTGTTATTGTATTGTTATCAAAGTTTATATCATCCCATGTCAAGGCAATGAGTTCCCCACGGCGAAGACCGCCGTAGATTGCAAGGTTAAAATAAAACTTTTGTTTGAGTTGGCACCGGGCGGCTCTCTGTGTATTCTCTGACGCTGTAGGGCTTGCCTGTGTCGTCGATTCTTGTGTGGGCTTTATATGTAGATGAATATGTATCATTCAGAGAATTCAGAAAGATTATAGCCTGTTCGGGTGTGAAACAGTGAACGCTGTCGGCTATGCCTTTTGTTTCGGTAAGGTTGTTTTTAAGACCGGGTTGCTTTCAATTATTTGCCAGTCTACGGCTTTGCTTAAAAGTGAACTTAAGGCGGCATAATATTTTTTTACGGATGATGGGGCGTAGGCCTTTCCGTCGGCTCTTGCTCCGGGCTTTGAGAGGTCATTTAAGAAGGTTTGAATATGAAGCGGCTTTATGCTCTGCATTTTGAGATGACCGAGCGCCGGCAATATTTTCTTTTCAAACATATCGGCATACCATTGTGCTGTTGTGGGTTCAAGAGAAATTGAAACATATTCTTCTATCCACCGGCAGTAGAAGTCGGCAAGTGTGAGTTTGCGGCCGTCGAGAACGTCGCCGTTTTTAACACTCTCTTCAAATTCGAAAGCAAATTTTTCCACAGCTTTTTTCTGACGGTAAGGCGAAAGCGAAGGCTCCGGAGTGAATGCTGCAGTTTCTCTTATTTGTTTTCTGAAAATGTCATAGCCGTTGGACACTGTAATTCTGTAGGATCCGCTTTTTTGTTTTTTATTGTAGCCATAATAATAGCCTCCTTTGATATAATTTTAAACTTAAAGTTGATTTACAAAAAGAGGCTGTTATGATAAAATATAGATACATTGCAAGATAAAGACAGTTACTTTATGCATTTTTTAATACCTCGTATAATATAAAAGTAGTAGTTTTT
>JAJQCI010000071.1 GCA_021202835.1 Clostridiales bacterium
ATTTTTTTATGCACTTTCTACAAAAATACACTTCAATGCTTTTTAAACAAAAAATTAATAGCTTTTATTTCAACAGTATTTAACCTGAAACCGTTTTCAAAATACTAGCAGGGCAAACTTTTTATAAAAAGGAAAAATTAGACAATGCTAACCCTTATTTTTGTTGAAAGTTAATGTAAGATATGTTATTATTTAAATATATTGTTGTTTTTTACAACATATGCATTGAAAAACGTGGTAATTTTACAACATTTTTACAAACAAGTAAAAGGAGGAATTATATGTCGGGAAAATCTGTACACGGTTTTCGGGGAACGGCGGCTCAGGAACATCAGCTCAGAGATGTTATTGAGAAGCACTTAAAACAGCCCGGAGGGCTTATGCCTGTTTTACAGGAGGCACAGGAAATTTACGGATATCTGCCCATTGAGGTTCAAAGCATGATTGCCGAAGGGCTTAATGTTTCCCTTTCGGAGATTTACGGCGTGGCAACGTTTTATTCCCAGTTTTCTCTGGTTCCCAAGGGTGAAAACAGAATAAGTGTCTGTTTGGGAACTGCCTGTTATGTTAAGGGCGCTGACAAAATTTTGGAAGCGGTAGAGAAAAAGCTGGGCATAAAAAGCGGAGAGTGTACGGAAAACAGACTTTTCTCGCTGGATTCCACAAGGTGCATAGGGGCCTGCGGCCTTGCTCCCGTTATGATGATAAATGATGATGTATACGGTAAAATGACTGTTGACCAGGTGGACACTATTATAGATTCATATATTAAAAAAAGCAAAAAGGGCGGTGACGGAGCATGATTACAATAGAAGAGCTTAACAAAATAAAAGCCGAAGGAAGCGACCTTGTTCTTGTCAGAAGACTTGCGGATGAACAGGGGGAAGAGCTTTGCAAAAAGACAGGCTGCAGAAAACAGGTTCTTGTCTGCGGAGGCACAGGCTGTACGTCGTCGGGTTCGAAGAAGGTTATAGAAGCCTTAGAGGCCGCCCTTAACGAACAGGGAATTGAAAAAGAAATTTTGGTTGTTAAAACAGGCTGTTTCGGCCTTTGCGCTCTGGGCCCGATTATGATTGTTTATCCCGAGGGCTGTTTCTACAGTCAAGTCACACCCGAAGGAGTAAGACGAATAGTTGAGGAACACCTTAAAAACAACAATATCGTAAAAGAGCTTTTATACGCCGAAACCGTTCACGAAGACGGAAGCATAATTTCTCTTAACGAAACAAGATTTTATAAAAAACAGATGAGAGTAGCCCTCAGAAACTGCGGCGTTATCGACCCTGAAAACATAAGAGAATATATTGCCGCCGACGGCTATCAGGCTTTGGCTAAGGTTTTAACCTCTATGACCGGTCAGGACGTTATTGACGAAATTTCCAAGTCGGGCTTAAGAGGCAGAGGCGGCGGCGGCTTCCCCACAGGCAAAAAATGGTCATTTGCCGCAGCGGCAGAGGGAGACATAAAATATGTCTGCTGCAACGCCGACGAAGGCGACCCGGGAGCCTTTATGGACCGTTCTATCTTGGAGGGTGACCCCCACTGCATAATCGAAGCCATGACAATAGCCGGCTATTCCATAGGGGCTTCAAAGGGCTATGTTTACATAAGAGCGGAATATCCCATTGCGGTTCAGAGACTTTCAATAGCCGTAAAGCAGGCTAAGGAATACGGCTTTTTAGGGGAAAACATTTTCGGAACGGATTTTTCATTTGATATAGAAATAAGACTTGGGGCCGGTGCCTTTGTCTGCGGAGAGGAAACAGCCCTTATGACGTCTATAGAGGGCCACAGAGGGGAGCCCCGTCCCCGTCCGCCCTTCCCTGCGGTAAAGGGTCTTTTCGGAAAGCCTACGGTTCTTAACAACGTTGAAACCTACGCCAACATTCCCAGAATTATTTTAAACGGCGCCGAAAGCTTCGCAAGCATAGGCACAGCCGGTTCAAAGGGAACAAAGGTTTTCGCTCTGGGCGGAAAAATAACAAACGTAGGCCTTGTTGAAATTCCCATGGGAACCACATTAAGAGAAATAGTAGAGGAAATAGGCGGCGGTATTCCCAACGGAAAGAAATTTAAGGCAGCTCAGACCGGCGGCCCCTCCGGCGGCTGTATTCCTGCCTGTCACATAGACACGCCCATAGACTACGACAGCCTTATAGCCTTAGGCTCTATGATGGGCTCAGGCGGCCTTATAATTCTGGATGAAGACACCTGTATGGTTGACATATCCAAATTCTACCTTGAATTCACAGTAGACGAGTCCTGCGGAAAGTGTACTCCCTGCCGTATAGGCACAAGGCGCCTTCTTCAGTTCCTCGAAAAAATAACCTCGGGAAAGGGCGAGCCGGAAGATTTGGATAAGATAGAAGAGCTGGCTCTTCACATGAAGGCCTCTTCACTCTGCGCCCTGGGCCAGTCGGCGCCTAACCCTGTTCTTTCGACGGTTAAATATTTTAAAGACGAATATCTTGCCCATATTGTTGACAAATCCTGTCCGGCAGGTGTCTGCAAGTCGCTTCTTCATTATGAAATAGTGCCGAAACTTTGCAAGGGCTGTACAAGGTGTGCTAAAAACTGCCCCGTAAACGCCATAAGCGGCGAAGCGAGAAAGCCACACAGGATAGACAAATCCGTCTGCATAAAGTGCGGCCTGTGTGTCAAAAACTGTAAGTTTAATGCCATTATTAAAAGGTAGGGAGGTAAATATATGGATACTGTCAGCTTAAAAATTAACAATATACCCGTAACAGTGCCTGCCGGCTATACGATTTTACAGGCGGCGAAGGCTCTGCATATTGAAATACCCTCTCTTTGCTACCTTAAGGATATAAACTGCATAGGCGCCTGCCGTGTTTGTGTTGTTGAAATAAAAGGAAGAAGGGGGCTTGTGGCCTCCTGTGTTTATCCCGTTGAAGAGGGTATGGAGGTTTTAACAAACACCCCAAAGGTAAGGGCTTCACGAAAAACCACAATCGAGCTTATTCTTTCAAGCCACCACAAAAAATGTCTTTCCTGCGTAAGAGGCGACCACTGTGAGCTTCAAAAGCTTTCTTTTGACTACGGCGTTGACGAAGACAGATTCAAGGGAGACGACGCTGTTTATCCCCTTGACGACAAGTCGCCCTATATCGTAAGAGACAACAGCAAGTGCATACAGTGTATGAGATGTGTTGCCGCATGTAAAAATTTACAGTCGGTTTCCGTTATAGGGCCCATAAAGAGAGGCTATAACGTTCACGTAGGCTGTGCCTTTGAAAAAAGCCTTGCGGATTCACCCTGCGTGGGCTGCGGCCAGTGTATAGTGGCCTGCCCTGTCGGAGCCTTAAGCGAAAAGAGCCAGATTGACGAGGTTTGGAATGCCATTTCGGATCCCGGGAAAAAGGTTGTTATGTTTACGGCGCCTTCCATAAGGGCCACCCTGGGCGAGTGCTTCAATATGCCTGTGGGAACAGACGTAGAGGGCAAAATGACGGCTTCTATAAGGCGTCTGGGCGTTGACAAGGTTTTCAACATGAATGTAACGGCGGACCTTACTATTATGGAAGAAGCCAACGAGCTTATAGAGAGAATAAACGGCGGCGGAACCATGCCTATGTTTACGTCCTGCTGTCCCGGCTGGGTTAAATTTGTTGAGCATTATTATCCCGAAATGATTCCCAATCTTTCAACCTGTAAGTCTCCCCAGCAGATGTTCGGAGCACTTCTCAAAAGCTATTACTGCCAGAAAAACGGCATAGACCCCGATGATTTGTTTGTCGTAAGCGTTATTCCCTGTACGGCCAAGAAATTCGAAATTACCAGAACGGAACAGAACGCAATGGGCTATCGTGACGTTGACGTTTCTCTCACAACAAGAGAGCTTGCCAAAATGATAAAGGGCGCAGGAATCGTATTCACCGCAATAGAAGACGAGCCCTTTGACGACCCCTTCGAAACAGCCAGCGGCGGCGGAGTTATTTTCGGAGCATCCGGCGGAGTTATGGAAGCAGCCCTTCGAACAGCCGCTTATACTCTTGACGGAAGCACAAAAGCCATAGACTTTAAGGCCGTAAGAGGCTCTGAAAGCATAAAGGAAGCCGTTTACAC
>JAJQCI010000059.1 GCA_021202835.1 Clostridiales bacterium
TTATATAGACTTATCCTGAGCGGCGGAGGGAAATGGCCCTGTGAAGCCCAGCAACCGAGCCTGAAGAAAGGCTACGGTGCTAATTCCATCGGTTTATTCCGAAAGATGAGTGTAAGAGTAAGCCGTCTTAGGCTTTTTTTATTGCAAAAAGCCCTGCGGCATATGCCTGCCCTTCTTTCCATGATATCTGCTGCCGGTTTTTGCGGCGCAGATTCAGGATAACAACATAGTTTTTGAAGAATATGAGGAGGCTTAAAAAATGAGAAAATTATTTACTTCCGAGTCGGTTACCGAGGGACATCCCGACAAAATCTGTGACAGAATTTCCGACTCTGTTTTGGACGCTGTTCTTGAACAGGACCCTATGGGCAGGGTTGCCTGTGAAACACTGGCTACAACGGGGCTTATCTGCGTTTCGGGGGAAATCTCCACTACAGCGGATATAAACGTTGACAAAATTGCAAGAGAGGCTGTCAGAGAAATAGGCTATGACAGAGCAAAATACGGCTTTGACTGCGATACCTGCTCAGTTGTTGTCACTCTCAAGGGCCAGTCACCCGACATTGCCCGGGGTGTTGACGCAGAAGACAGCATAGACACAGGGGCCGGCGACCAGGGTATGATGTTCGGCTATGCCTGCAATGAAACAGAGGAGCTTATGCCTTTGCCCATAAGCCTTGCCCACAAGCTGACCAAAAAGCTCACTGAGGTGAGAAAGAACGGAACCCTGCCCTATCTCCGTCCTGACGGAAAAAGTCAGGTTACCGTAATTTATGAGGACGGAAAGCCCGTAGGAGTAGACACTGTTGTTATTTCAACCCAGCATTCGGAAGATGTTGAAAACGAAAAAATCTATAAGGATATAGAAGAAAAGGTTATAAAAGCGGTTATACCTGCCGGGCTTTTAAGCAGTGAAACCAAAATCCACATTAACCCTACAGGCAGATTCGTTATAGGCGGCCCCATGGGTGACTGCGGCCTTACGGGAAGAAAAATTATTGTGGATACATACGGTGGATATGCAAGACACGGCGGCGGCGCTTTTTCGGGAAAGGACCCCACAAAGGTCGACCGTTCGGCTGCTTACGCCGCAAGGTATGTAGCCAAAAACATTGTTGCCAGCGGAATAGCCGATAAATGTGAAATTCAGATTTCCTACGCCATAGGCATAGCAAAGCCCACCTCCGTTTTGGTAGACACCTTCGGCACAGGCAAAATTCCCGACAGTGAAATTCAAAAAATAGCCGAAAAAAACTTTGATTTAAGACCCGGGGCTATAATAAGAGATCTCGATCTCCGCCGCCCCATTTATAAACAAACCTCGGCCTACGGTCATTTCGGAAGAACCGATTTAGACCTGCCTTGGGAAAAAACCGACAAAACATCTCCTTTCAAGGCTGCATATTAATAAAAACGGAAAAGCCGCAATCGCTATGACTGCGGCTTTTTCACCGGGTAAAATTATAGACTTAATTGTTTCTGTAAATTGCCGTTTTAGATGCGGCCTCCCATTCAACCTCTACCCCCAAAGCTTCGCCTAAGGCTCTGAAGGGAATATACATTCTGCTGTCTGTTATTTCGGCTTTAACACCGTAAGACATTTCTTTTTCCTCTCCGTTAACAACCATAATGTTGCTTCCGGCAGTAAAGGATATAACGTCGTCGCCTGCGTAAATAGTTGCTGTTTTCTTTGAAGAATTCCACTCTACTATTTCGCTTTCGTCGGCATCGTCAACTGTTCCGCCTAAAATCGCCAGGGCCACAAATCTTAAGGGAACGAGAGTTGAGCTGCTTTCCTCCTGTATGTATGCCGCCGCCTCCATAGCGCTTCTCTTTCCGTCAATAACCACGCTTGAGCTGCCTATTGTAACTCTTACCACACCTGCCGCCATAGCCGTGCTGTAGTTGGCCCCTGAAGATGATGAAGAAGAGCTTGAGCCTACATAGTAAGAGCCGCCGCCTGAGCTTGAACTCGAGCTTGAGCTTGAGCTTTTCTTCTTAGTTGTGGTTTCCGTTTCTTCTGTTGTTGTTTCTGTTTCTTCTGTCGTTGTTTCGGTTGAGGCTTCGGTTGATGTTTCGTCTTCGTCGGCCTGTGTTTCAGATTCTGTTTCTGTTTCTTCTTCTGTTTCCGTTTGGGATTCGGTTTCGTCTTCCTCCTCATCCGCTGCCGCTGTTTCTGTCAGTGTATCTGTGTCAACAGTAAGCTTTACCGTATAATACGCCCCTGTATTTGCTTCATTTGCTGCTTCTGCTTCCTCTTCGGAAATAACCGCCGCTTCTTCCGAATTTATGCTTATTTGTAAGTAAGCGCCTGCCTTTATGTTGTCAAGCTCTGCGGTTACGAAGCTTAAGTCTTCCTCATGAGAAGCCGTAAGGACGGAATATTCTCCGCCGTCACCGGCCTGTAAAATGTCGCCTACGGCTGAATCGGTGTAAGCCAGCTTAACATATATGCTGCTGTCACTTACGATAATGTCTGCCGCCTTGGTTGTGAAATAATCTGCTGCCGCAGAAACCTCGTCTGTATCCTCATGTGTAAGATTTAAGTCAGCTGTGTATTTTCCGTCTGCCGCCGCACTCGAATAATCGATTTCAATATAGGCGTCGGCTTCTGCTTCCATAGCGTCAATATACATATTTACATAAACGCCGTCAAAGCCCGAATTCGGCAGAGTAAATTCAATTGCCGTTATGTTTCCGTCGCTGTCGGCTGTTTCTTCAGCCAAAACAGCTTCACCTGAAGCCGAAGCGTTCTGATAAATTTTCCACTGTGACGCTGTGCCTGTTACACCGTCCACTGTTAATGACCTAAGATTTATTTTTAAGCCTGCATTTCCCTCTTCATCTACGGTAAGCTTAGCTTTTTTAATACACGAAGCCGCCATAGAAGCCTTTTCCGTGTTTTCGGCATTTTTCAGCGAAACACCTATGCTGTATGTTCCCGGTTTTAAAATTACGCCTTCCGACCCGAAGGAATACCCCAAAGAAACGGCGCTGTCTGATGTGGCCGAGTCATCTGATATAATTAAGTCTTCCGAGGCCGAGCCTGCTTCTTCGGCAAAAGTTCCCGTTCCAAAGCAGGAAAGCGCCATAATAACAGCAAGCACAGCCGAAACATTTCTTTTAAATTTCATATGTAAAGTCCTCCTGATTCATAATATTTTTAAAAACAAATATTGTTTTCTCCTTATTTAAAAGCTGCCCTCCTTTTCATTTTAGTTAGCAATAGCTAACTATGACTCTCTGTTTTACCGCCCAACCGGCTTCATTAACGTTTTTTAGGATTTTTTAAGCTTATAAGAGTCATAGTTCGCCCTGCTGACTTTAAAATAACATAAACCAAAGGGTCCTGTCAAGGAAATATCAAATTCTTAATAGTTTTCACCTTATCTTCACATTTACATTTTCTTCCTATTTCCCTTCAAACTCCGGATAGAGTGTCAGGGGGTCGAAGGCTTCACCGTTTTTTTCGGCGGTTAAGTGAAGATGAGGGCCTGTTGCCCAGCCTGTCATTCCCGAAAGGGCTATTGTTTCACCCCTTTCAACTGTTTGTCCCTCCGTGACTCTATGCTCTGAAAGATGAGCATAAAGAAAGGTATAGCCCTCTTCCGTTGTTTCTTTAATATATAAGCCGTAGCTGGGCGAATTTCCGGCGGCGGTTATTTTTCCCGGTGAAACGGCAAGAACTCTCGTCCCCGTGGGAACGGCTATGTCTATGCCGTTGTGAAGCTCGGTTTTTCCCGTTATGGGGCTTGTCCTTTCGCCGAAAACGTCGGATATAACCCCTCCCTCCACAGGGAAAAGCAAACTTTCAGCACCGTCCGTAAGCTCTATACGAACGGTGCTTATCTGTTTTTTAGCTGTTCCTCCATGGCCCTGTTTTGTTCAATTTCGTCTAGAATATCCTGCTGAATGTCGGAATTTGTGTTTGAAAAAACCTCCTCCGAAGGCTTGCCGGAGGTTATATTCATAAATATATACTGTACTTTTTCCTTTACCTCCGAAAATGAGGCCTGAGTTGAAATCAGACTTAAGGCCTTGT
>JAJQCI010000039.1 GCA_021202835.1 Clostridiales bacterium
GGTCTCAGCGGCTTTTCCGCCCATTTTAAATTATTTTTATCAGGGAGGAATATAAAAAATGGAAGCTGTTAAAGTTGATGCTATGGAAATTGCCAACAGTATCCCCATGTGGATAGCCTGCGGCATTGCGGTGTGTCTTGTTTTGCTTCAGGCTGTTATTTTCGCCGTAAAGGCATATAAGGCAGGGCCCAAGGTAGGGCTTTCGGAAAAACAAATGAAAAAAGCGCTCAAAAGCAGTGCTATTACATCTATAGGCCCTTCGGTGGTTGTTTTAAGCGGTATGCTTTCACTTCTTATTACCGTAGGGGGCCCCGTTGCATGGATGAGACTTTCCATGATAGGCTCTGTTATGTTTGAGTCTATTGCCGCCGGCATAGGCACAAACACCGTCGGCGTAACTCTGGGAACCGACACCATGACTCCGGAAGCCTTGGGCATGGCAGTTTGGACGATGGTTTTATGCTCCGTCGGCTGGGTTATTTTTGCCACATTTTCGGCAAACAGAATGGATAAAATTCAGACAAAGCTTTCGGGCGGAGACGCCGTTGTTCTCGTAGGCATATCCACTGCGGCTGTTATAGGTGTTTTCAGCGCTATGTCATCTCAGCATCTCGTAAAGCTTAACGGCTATACTCTTTCCTGTATTTTGGGCGGAGCTATTATGTTTATAATGATAAAAATTTCTGAGAAAATACCGGCTGTAAGAGAGTGGAATCTTACAATATCCATTCTGGCGGCAATGATAATTACAAGCATTGCGGTATATTTTATTCCCGGTTTGGCTTAAGGAGGAAACATAAATGAATAATAAAGATTTTTTTGAAAAAGAATATATGCCTAAAATGAACAGAATAGGCAAGATAACAGGGGCATTAGGGGTTCTTCTGGCTTTTCTTCCGGCGCTTTGTTTAGCTGTTGTTTACGGAATAGTTCCCAAACCGGCCGCCCTTGTTACCGCCTTTATTGCCGGAGCAAGCTCTTTCGGAGTATTGTGGTTTGTTGAGCCCATTTCTTATTTTTCGGTTTTGGGGCCTATAGGTACATATATGGCTTTTCTTTCGGGAAACATTTCAAACATGCGTGTTCCCTGTGCAAGTATGGCACAGGCCGCCGCAGAGGTTGACCCGGGAACGGAACAGGGTTCGATTATCGCTACCCTGGGTATGGCTATGTCAATAGTTATAAACATTTCCGTGCTTACTATAGGTGTAATTTTGGGCAGCTCTGTTTTGGCTATGCTTCCCGAAACAATTACTTCGGCTCTTAACTATCTTCTTCCGGCTCTTTTCGGCGCTCTTTTGGTTCAGTTCGGCATAAAAATGAAGAAACACACAGCAGGCATTCTTATTTTTGCAATTCTTATAAATATAGGCTTAAACGCCGGAATATTCAGCTGGCTGCCCGGGGCTTCAAACTATTTGGGCATTCTTACAAGCGTTTTCCTTTCGATAATTGTTGCTGTAATTACATTTAAGAAGCAGGGAAAGGTTGGCGGAAAATGATAAAACAGGATATTTATGATGAAACACAGGCCCTTCTGCCTTTGTTTGAAAAGTCCGCAAGGCATATATGGAACAACCCGGAGCTCAGCGGTCACGAAAAAAACTCGGCGGATTATTTCAGAAAGGTTTTGTCTGATGAGGGCTTTAAAATAGTAAACAGCTCTGTTCTGGAGCATGCCTTTTACGGCGAATACGGCGAGGGCTCTCCGGTTATTGCCGTTTTGGGAGAATATGACGCTCTTCCGGCTCTTTCTCAGCAGGTTTGTACTGAAAAGCGCCCAATAACCGAAGGCGGAGCCGGCCACGGCTGCGGCCACAATCTTTTGGGCAGTGCAGCTCTTACGGGGGCTGTCGCCGTAAAGAGATATTTGGAGAAATCGGGCACCAGAGGCACAATTCGTTTTTACGGCTGCCCTCAGGAGGAGCTTTTGGACGGCAAGGTTAAAATGGCTGCCGAAGGGC
Source organism: Clostridiales bacterium (assembly GCA_021202835.1). Lineage (GTDB taxonomy): Bacteria > Bacillota > Clostridia > Lachnospirales > CAG-274 > JAJQCI01. The sequence continues at coordinate 1,965 of JAJQCI010000039.1, forward strand.
TTTTTGAAGGCTGTGACGCCGCTCTCAGCTGGCACCCCATGGACGCCAACTATGCCCATGACAGCGCATATCTTGCCAATACATCTATGAAATTTTATTTTTCGGGAAGAACCAGCCACGCCGCCTTTGCCCCCGAGCTGGGAAGGAGCGCCCTTGACGCAGTTGAGCTTATGAGCGTAGGCTGCAACTATTTAAGGGAGCATGTTCCCGACAGAACCAGAATACATTATTCAACCGACGGCTGCGGCTTTGCCCCCAATATTGTTCCCGACAGGGCAAGCGCATGGTATTTTATCAGGGCGCCCAAAATCTCCGCCGTAAAGGATGTGGCGGCAAGGGTTGAAAAAGTGGCCCGGGGCGCCGCTATGATGACAGAGACAACGGTACGGGCGGAACACGGCTGCGGCTGCTGTGAATTTAAAGAAAACAACGCTTTCGGAGATTTGACATATTCAAACCTTATAGAGGCCGACGCCCCCAAATATACGGCGGAGGAAACCGACTTCGCCCATAAGCTTCAGTCAAGCCTTGACGAGGCCCTTATTATGAAAAGCCGAAAAATCTACGGTATGGAAAATGCGGCGGTTTACATGGGCGTAGGCAGAAGAGACCTTTGGAAGGACTGCACTATGAATGCTTCCTCCGACACAGGCGACATAAGCTATATTATGCCTACAGGGCTTTTCACTACGGCCTGCTGGCCTATAGGCTGTTCGCCCCATACATGGCAGGCGGCTGCCTCCGCCGGAAGCACCTTCGGCGAAAAGGGCGGCTTTTACGCCGCAAAGGTTATCGCAGGAACCTGTTATGACCTGTTGACAAGGCCCGAGGTTTTGGCAAAAATAATAAGAGAATTTAAAGACCGTGATGACGGCGATTACAGCCCTATGCTGGGTGACTGACATATTTTTTAATAAAAGCCTTTTATCAGGTGAGAGAGGCCTGCCGCCTGAAGGAGTTTTGCCGTTTCACATTAAGAAGAGGTGTTCTATGTTGGAAATTTACATTCATATACCCTTTTGCAGGGCGAAGTGTGGATATTGTGACTTTAACTCCTTCCCTTCTGAAGAAAATCAGACGGAAGAATATGTAAAAAGGCTTATAAGGGAGATAAATGAAAGCCCATACAGAGGAGAAGCCGCCGACACGGTTTTTATAGGCGGCGGCACTCCCTCTCTTATTTCTCCTCATTATATTGAAGAAATTTTAAACGCCGCAGAAAAAGCCTTTCCTTTTAAGGCTGACTGTGAAATAACAATGGAAGCAAATCCTGAAAGCCTGACTCCCGTCGGCTTGAAGACATATAAGCAGGCAGGAATAAACCGCATAAGCATGGGGGTTCAGTCATTTAACGATTCAGAGCTTAGGCTTTTGGGAAGAATCCACAGCAGCGCCCAAGCGGCAGAGGCTTACAACATGATAAGAGAATCCGGCTTTGAAAATATAAATCTGGATTTAATGTTTTCCTATCCCTCTCAAACTCTCGAAAGCTGGGAGGAAAGCCTTAACACGGCGGTTTGCTTAAATCCGGAACACATATCCGCCTACTCTCTTATAATAGAAGAAAACACATTATTTTATAAAAAATATAAAAATTATCAGACAAACGAAGATTTGGATCGTATTATGTATAGAAAAGCAAAGGAAATATTAGAAAACGCCGGCTACATTCGGTATGAGTTTTCGAACTTTGCAAGGCCCGGCCGTGAGTGCCGCCACAATATAGGCTATTGGAAGCGGTATAACTATCTGGGCTTCGGCCTTTCGTCCCACTCTTTCTATAATAACGTAAGATTTTCAAACACCGGAAGTTTTAAAGAATATTTAACCGGCGAAAGAGAAAATTACAGAGAGGTTTTAACAGAGGGAGACATTATGGGCGAATATATGTTCTTATGGCTTCGGCTTAAAGAAGGTATAAGCTTTTCGGATTTTTATAATACCTTCGGAAAAGATATATTTTCGGTTTTCGGCGGTGTTATAAAAAAATATGAAAAATACGGTTTTCTTGCTTACGACAAAAAAAGGCTTTGGCTGACGGAAAAGGGCATTGATGTGTCTAATACCATATTTACTG
>JAJQCI010000111.1 GCA_021202835.1 Clostridiales bacterium
TAAAATCCAAAAGCTTTAAAATTTTCATTGTTGCCTTGTCCTTGCTGTCATAATAATAATTTATTTTATCATAATACAGAAGGTTCTTTTCGCCGTCACTATATGCTCTCTGTTCCATCTTGCAGGCTTTTGCCATTGCGTTGTAATACTGGTAGTTAAAAAGCCCTTTTTCAACATTGTCCACATATTTAAAGGGTTTGTCCCTTAAAGAAAGAACGGCTTCAAGGTTTGAGTCGAGATATTCCTTTTTTGTCATATCTCCTTTAACATATTGGTTTATAAGACCCTGCCTGTAAGAAAAATATTTCTGCAAAGCATTCATAATTTTTCACCAAGTTTCGTTTAAAATTAAATCTCCGAAAACACCGGCTCAAAGAAGCATACCTGCTTTAACTTCCTTAACGGCGTCTTCACCTTTAACAGCCTCAAGAAGACTGAAGGCAAACTCCAAGGCCATGCCGGGGCCCTTTCCGGTTATTATATTTCCGTCCTTAACAACATTTTCCCCTGTAACAGTACAGCCTGTCATTTCGTTTTCAAAGCCGGGGTAAACCGTAGCTTTTTTTCCCTTCAAAATTCCGTTTACACCCAAAGCCGAGGGAGCGGCGCAGATAGCGCAGACATATTTTCCTGCTGCAGCCTGAGCCTTAAGGGCCTCAACAAGCTTCTTATTGGCTTTAATGTTGTTTGTACCTCCCAGGCCACCGGGAAGAATCATCATATCGGAACCGCCTAAATCGGTTTCATCCAGCATAATATCGGCCTTAACCTCAACATTGTGGCTGCTCAAAACCTTTATTCCTTCCATAATAGACACTGTTTTAACATCGGCGCCCCCTCTTCGGAGTACATCAACAGCCGTAAGGGCCTCTATGGTTTCAAAGCCGTCACCCAAAAAAACATATATATTTTTCATTTTCATTCTCCTTTCGCATCATTAACCTTTTTTCCTTGAGTCAATTATAACACAGAAAACACCTTTTGCGCAATAATATTTCAAAGGTATTTTTCTTTGAAGCTTCTGATTTTCTCTCTGACCTCTTCAGAATCAGCCACGCTCATTTTATCCGTTTCCGTAAAGGCTATTGTTTCAATAAGGCGCCCTTTAACCGCCGTAAGAGCTATTTTTGCCTGTCTTTCCGCTATATCAAGCTTTTTTGTGCTTCCGCCGCCGGTTAAGAGAAGAAGGGCCTTTTTTTCATTCTTTATTATATCCCCGTTTAGATAAAAAACCTGCAGTCTGGACAAAAAATTCATCATTATTCCCGTCAGAGATGAAAAATATATGGGTGAAGCCAAAACAATAAGGTCGGCGTCTCTCAGAGCGGAATAATATTTCGTCATGTCATCCTTTATAACACACTCTCCCGTTTTTTCGCAGCAGCCGCAGTCAACGCAGGGAGAAATATTTTCGAAAAAAACAGATATAACAGATGCCCCTGTTCCTTCATTAAATATGTCTATAAGCTTTTCACACTCTCCGCCCCTTTTCGCAGAGCCGTTTACAATAAGAATATTCATAATTTATCACCCTTCAAACAAATAGGTCCAATATGTGGGATAAAATTCGCTGCAGTCACGTACGTCCATTCTAAATGTACTTATATTATATCCGTTATTGGCTAAATAGTTTATTAAATTTGCCTTTTGATAATATATGACTACATCCTTTTTATCCTGTGTGTGGTGTACCGAAACGGGGATGTTTCTCGTATCGCCGAATTCGGTATATACCTTGCCGTATTCATCTATTTCCAGAACATCCTCCAATGTTGACTTTCCTATTATTAAGCTGTCGAAGTCTTCAGAATAAAGCGGCTTTTTATAATACCAGCTTGCCTGTGAAAGAGCGGTATATGTTTCCAAATAGTCATTATACTTAAACATCAAATATAAATTTCTTCCCAAAGGCGATTTCAAATAAGCTATTTTCCTGTCGGCGGTTTCTCTGATTTCAGCCTCCGGATAGTTTTCAACAAATTCCGAAAAGGTAAGTGTATATCCCCTTTTGGACAAAGATAAATATTCTATTTCTTCCTCCATATCCATATGCATATAAAATACGGTTATAATCAGAAATAACACAGTGAAAAAAGATATGCATAAATATATGGTCATTCCCCTGTAATCGTTTTTTAATTTCATTTGTTCCTCCTTTTTCAAAACAGCACCGCCGATGCAGGCTTCCCGACTGATTTTATTATAACATCCCGAAAAGCCGGTTACAAGTTTTATTTGTTTTCACAAACAATTTATTAATTTCAGGTTGAAATATTTCGGGCTTGTGGTAAAATAAATTTAAGAGGTGAACATATGAAGTTTAAATTGATTATCGCCGTTTTGACAGCAGCTTTTGTTTTTTCGGGCTGTTCGGAAAACAAAGAAGCAGGCGAAAAAGCCGAAGCTCAAACCGAAGAAGATACAGCGGAAGCCGAAGAAACAAGCGAAACAATTTTCGCTATGGATACGGCAATGACCTTAACCGCCTACGGCCCAAACGGCGAAAAAGCCGTGGCCGAAGCCGTGGAGGAAATATCGAAACTTGACAGTCTTTTTTCCGTAACAGACGAAAACAGCGACATATACCGGCTTAACAGCGAAAAAACGGCTCAGGTTTCCGAAGACACATACAATGTTATAAAAGAAGCTCTTAATTATTCCGAAAAAACGGAGGGTATACTTAATATTGCGGTTTATCCGGCCGTAAAGGCCTGGGGCTTCACAACAGGCAGCTATCGCATTCCGACGCAGGCTGAGCTTGACAGTATTAAAGAGCATATTGACCTTTCAAAAATAAGCCTTGATGACGAAACAATGACAGTCACAATAAACGACCCGGAGGGCGAAATCGACTTAGGCTCTGTGGCAAAGGGCTATGCATCATCTGAAATATATAAAATTTTTCAGGAAAACGGTGTCGAAAGCGGAATTCTCTCTCTCGGGGGAAATGTTCAGACAATAGGCAGAAAGACAGACGGCTCACAGTGGAGAGTTGCCGTTTTAAATCCCGAAAACCAGTCGGAATATTCGGGAATTATATCAACAGACAGCCGGGCCGTTGTTACTTCGGGAAATTATCAGAGATATTTTGAGGAAAACGGAAGGCTCTATCACCATATAATCGACCCCGAAACCTGTGCACCGGCCGAAAGCGGACTTTCCTCCGTCACAATAGTTTCCGAAAACGGCACAGCCGCCGACGCCTATTCAACCGCCCTTTTTATAATGGGAGCTGAAAAGGCCGCCGATTTTTGGCGGAAAAACAAAGATGAATTTGAAGCTGTTTTAATAACCGGCGAGGGCAAAATTTATATAACCGAAGGCTTGGAAGCAAGCTTTACCCCTACAGACAAAGATGCACAAACGGAAATAATAAGAGCCGAATAACGAGAGAGCATAAAGGAGAGTGAATTATATGAAAATAACTCTTAACACAAACGAAGAAATTGTTGCCGCCGTAAAGGAAGGCTTGGAGCGGACGGGAGGCTACTGCCCCTGTCGTTTGGAACGCAGCGAAGACAACAAGTGTATGTGTAAAGAATTCAGAGATCAAATCAAAGACCCCGAATTCGAGGGCTTCTGTCACTGCCTTCTGTATCACAAGGTACTTTAAGAAAACGCTGATTTTAAAAATAAAATGAGGTGAACAATATGAAAGAAATAACACTTACAAAGGAAAATTTTGAGGCTGAGGTTATAAAATCGGAAAAGCCCGTTCTTGTGGACTTTTGGGCGGCTTGGTGCGGCCCCTGCCGAATGCTTTCGCCCATACTCAGCGAAATAGCAGAGGAAAACGATGATATTAAGGTTGGCAAGGTAAACGTTGACGAACAAATCGAGCTGGCCATGGCATACAAGGTTTCAAGCATACCCCTTGTTATACTTTTCAAAAACGGTGAGGCTGTTAAAAAATCCGTAGGATACTGCCCCAAAGAAGAAATTTTGGAGCTTCTTAAATAACTCCCAAAAATAGCGGCAAATCTGCAGCACAAAACCGCCGCTGTTTTTAAT
>JAJQCI010000223.1 GCA_021202835.1 Clostridiales bacterium
AAACACTGACGGCAGAGCTTACATACAACGATGATACAATTCTTCTTACCATAGACAACACTACAGCATATTTTAATGATACGGCAAGTGAACTTGATACGGCTCCCGTTATTATGAACGGAAGAACTATGCTTCCCATAAGATTTATTGCGGAAAGCTTTGAATTTGACGTTGAGTGGGAGGTTGAATCTCAAAAGGTAATTATAAGAAAGACTTCTGAAAATTCAGAAGCTGCAGAAGAAGAAAATTCAGAGGAACAGCCCGAAGAAGCCGCCCAAGAAGATGAGACGGCAGAAGCCGAAGCAGAGGAAGAAGAGGACACTTCTTCAGAGAACGGCAGCAACATTCTTGTTGTTTATTATTCGGCAACAGGTACAACGGAAAGTGTGGCAAACGTAATTGCCGAAGCACTGGGAGCCGATTTGTTTGAAATAGAACCTGCCGAAGCCTATACAGATGATGATTTGGGCTATAATGACAGTTCAAGCAGAGTAAGCCGTGAATATGCCGATGAAGATTTAAGAGATATAGAGCTTGTAAGCTATGATGTTGAAAACTGGGATACATATGATACAGTATTTGTAGGCTATCCCATTTGGTGGGGTATTGCCGCATGGCCGGCAAGCAGCTTTGTCTCCGCCAATGACTTTACGGGAAAAACAGTAATTCCTTTCTGCACATCTGCTTCTTCCGGTATGGGCAGCAGCGGCAGCCGTCTTGAAGAAGCCGCAGGAACAGGCGAATGGCTTGACGGTCAAAGATTAACGTCAAGAATAACTACCGGGGATATTACAGAATGGGCGGCAGAGCTTGGCATAAATTAACCGATTATCTTAAACTTGTTAAACACCTAATATAAATCTGTGCATAAAAATGCGGAAGCATATAGTACCGCAATACATAATCTTCTCCTTAATGAATTACAGATATGTATGCTTCCGTATTTCATTTTTCAAAAAATAAACAGCTGCAAGCAGTAATGTTAAAATTGAATTGTTTTTTGATATGCTTGTTATGCAGAAGGAGTGATTATATGGAACTGCGTATTTTAAGATATTTGCTTGTTGTGGCAAGAGAGGAAAATATTACAAGAGCGGCTGATATTTTACACATTTCACAGCCTACCCTTTCAAGACAGATTATGCAGCTTGAAGAAGAACTTGGAGTTAAGCTGTTTACAAGGGGTAAGCAAAATGTCTGTTTAACAAGCGAAGGTATACTTTTCAGAAGAAGGGCACAGGAAATTGTGAATCTTGCAGATAAGGCAAAGGACGAGATGCAGCAGGAGAACGAAACGCTTGTAGGTACAATTTCAATAGGCTGCGGTGAGCTTAGAAGTATGGAGGAGCTTTCGGAAATTATAGCAGCTTTTCAGATACAATATCCTTTGGTGAAATTTGAAATTCACAGTGCATATAACATGGACGTTAAGGAACGTATTGAACAGGGACTTTTGGACATGGGGCTTATGGTTGAGCCTATAGAAATTTCAAAATACGGCTTTGTGCGTATGGAAACAAAAGAACGCTGGGGTGCTTTGGTTCATAAGGATTCATTTTTGGCAGATAAGACGGAAATTTGTCCTCGTGACCTTGTAAATATCCCTGTTATATCCTGCCGAAATGAAGCTACACAAAACGAATTGCTCAGTTGGTTTGGAAAATATGCCAAAAATGTAAATATACAAGCAACCTATAATCTTTTGTATAATGCCGTAATTCTTTTAAAGAAAAAAGGCGGTGTTTTGCTTGGGCTTGATCTGGAAGCTGATTATGAGTGGCTTAAATTCATTCCCTTTTCGCCGAAAATAGAATTCTCTTCGGTTTTGGCTTGGAAAGACAGACAGGCTTATTCAAAAACAGCAGAGGTATTTATTCGTTTTGTCAGAGAATATAAAAGTCATATTCCTGATTAAACAAACTAAGTATTTTATATTTGTAAAATAAATAGGTTTATATATATGAACTTAAAAAAATATATTATTTTAGTGAGGAGATGCAGAAGTGAAGTATATTAAATTAGGAAATTCTGATTTACGGGTATCAAGAATGTGCTTGGGTTGTATGGGCTTCGGTGATCCGAAAAACGGTCAGCACAGTTGGACACTTAATGAAGAGTTATCAAGGACTGTTATAAAATATGCTCTTGAAAAGGGAATTAACTTTTTTGATACAGCTATAGGCTACCAAAGCGGTACAAGCGAACAATATGTAGGCAGAGCCGTTAAGGATTTTTCAAAAAGAGATGATGTTGTTATTGCCACAAAGTTTCTTCCGAGAACAGCCGAAGAAATAAATGCGGGCATAAGTGGGCAAAAACACATTGAAAGACAGCTTAACAAAAGCCTTGAAAATTTGGGACTTGATTATGTTGATTTGTATATATATCATATGTGGGACTACAACACACCTGTTTATGATATTATGGATGGACTTAATAATACCGTAAAAGAAGGAAAGGTTCGCTATATAGGTATTTCAAACTGTTTTGCCTATCAGCTTGCCAAGTTGAATGCTCTTGCGGAAAAGGAAGGCTTTGCAAAATTTGTTTCAATACAGGGACACCACAATCTTATTTTCAGAGAGGAAGAAAGGGAAATGATTAAACTCTGCCAAGAGGACAATATTGCAATGACTCCGTACAGTGCATTGGCAGGCGGCAGACTTTCAAGACTTCCGGGCGAAAGCACAAAGCGTTTTAAAGAGGACAGCTATGCAAAATTTAAATATGATAAAACCTCCGATGCAGATGGTGTAATTATAAAACGTGTTGCTGAACTTGCGCAAAAGCACAATACCTCTATGACGGTTATATCACTTGCATGGCTTTTAACAAAGGTAACAGCCCCCATTGTGGGAGCAACAGCCGTTAAACAAATTGACGGTATAAATGAAGCAGCTGACTTTAAATTAAGTGACGGTGAGATTGTTTATTTAGAGGAGTGTTATGTTCCTCATCAGCTTGTAGGTGTAATGGCTCAGAATACAAAGGCTGCAAGCAACGACAAACATGTTTGGTCAGTAGGCAATCAGGAAATATAAATAGAGGAAATAAAATTATTTTAAACCGAATATCTGACAATAAAAATTAGGTGTTATGTATTTAAAGTATAACTTGGATGTACCTCAAAAGATGTATATTTATTATTAAGGAGTCATGCTATGACAGCAGAAGAATTAATCCGCAGATATGGGATTCCACCAAAGATTTTAGCTGAATACCGCAGCTGGGGACTTTGCGGAGCCGTACAGATGGCAATGGAGGATTGGCAGTATAATGACTTGGATTTGGAGAGGCTCGGTACAATAATGGCACTTCATGATATGGGTTTCAAAAAAGATGAGGTAGAGCAGTATATGAAGCTGCTGCTTAAAGGTGAAAGTACAAAAACGGAAAGGCTTAAAATGCTTGATAAACAGAGAAACGAAACATTAGATGAAATACATTTAAAAGAAAAACAGCTTGAAAGAATGGATTATTTAAGAACTGAAATTCGTTCAGGAAGCTCACAAAATTAAAATTTGATTAGACTTGCAGAAAGCGGATTGACTTGAAGTTACCTTTAAATGGTAAATTAAACGTATATAAGGAGTGATTTTAAATGAGTAAAATTTTAACAGCATACTTTTCGGCAAGCGGAATAACAAAGGCTGCTGCCATAAAGCTGGCAAACGCAGCAGGAACTGATATTTTTGAAATTGAGCCGAAGGAACATTATACTGCCGATGATTTGGATTGGACAAACAAAAAATCCCGCAGTTCAGTAGAGATGAATAATCCGTCTTTCCGTCCTGCCATTGCTCACACACTTGCAAAGCCGGAGGACTATGACACACTGCTCATCGGTTTTCCCGTTTGGTGGTATGCAGCACCGACCATTATAAACACATTTTTGGAAAGTACAGACCTTATGGGAAAGAAAATTGCCCTGTTCTGTACTTCCGGCGGAACAGGCATTGAGGGCTGTGAAACGAAGCTGAAAAAGACCTATGG
>JAJQCI010000317.1 GCA_021202835.1 Clostridiales bacterium
TTTTATAAGGTTTCGAAGGGTTCCGTTTACAATCTCGGTTATAAAAGCCTTCTGCACTCTTGAAAGCCCCTTGTGGCGCCCCAGGCTGTTTCTTAAAACAATGTTGCCGAAGCCCTTTTCCAAGCTTTCGCCCAAAATCGAAACCGCTGTTTCTCTCTCATTCATATAAAGCCCTCATCAATCTTTTTTTAAATTGCTCTTCCATATTTTTCGGAAATGAGTTATAATGATACTAATTACTATTGTATCACAAAAACTGTGTTAATAAAAGAAAAATATTCATTTTTAAGGAGAAATTATGTTAAGTATAAAAAGTGTTTTTTGGTATCTCAGACAATTTGTATGGCTTACAAACAATTTAAGGGAAACGGCCAAGGTTAAAAAGCTTGTGACCGAAAACCCGGAGGAGGCCGAAAAGAGAATATGGAGCGACGCCGAAAGCTGGGCTAAATATATCGTCCGCTCTACCGGCTCAACTGTTAAGGTTGTGGGGGAGGAAAATTTGATAAAGGACAGGGCTGTTTTAGTTGTTTCAAACCATCAGGGCTATTTTGACATTCCCGTTCTTATGGGGAATATGGGCTTTCCAATAGGGTTTGTGGCAAAAACCGATTTGGAAAAATTCCCCTTTTTAAGCGAATGGATGAAGCTTATTCACTGTCTTTTTATGGACAGAGACGATATGAAACAGTCTCTTAAAATTATAACGGAAGGAATCAAACAGATTAAAAACGGCCAAAGCATGGTTATATTTCCCGAGGGAACAAGAAACCACGGCGGTCCCGTGGCTGAATTTCACGCCGGCAGCTTTAAGCTTGCCACAAAGGCAAAAGCCCCCATTATTCCGGTCACAATAGACGGCAGCCACAGAATTATGGACAGAAAGTGGAACATAGGCAAAACCGAGGTTATACTTACGATTCACAAGCCCATATATACCGAAAATCTCACAAAGGACGAACAGGCCGACTTACACATAACCGTAAGGGAAACGATAGCAGGTGCATTAAAATGAGCAACATAAGGCTTACATTAAGATATGACGGAACAAAATATTTCGGCTTTCAAAGGCAGAAGGAAAAGCCGACCATTCAGAAAAAGCTGGAGGAATGTCTTTCAAAGATATTAGATGAAGAAGTGGAAATAATAGGCAGCGGCAGAACCGACGCCGGGGTTCATGCTCTGGCCCACACAGTGAATTTTCACACAAAAACAGACAAGACACCGGGAGAAATAATGGCTCTCTTAAACAGCCACCTGCCATGGGATATTGCCGTTACCGAGGCAAAATATGCCTCCGAGCGCTTCCACAGCCGCTATAATGTTTTGAAGAAAACATATACCTACCGCATAAACACTAAGGGATATGTTAATGTTTTCGAAAGAAAATATGTCTTTGATTATTTTAAGCCCTTAGATGCGGATAAAATGAAAAGGGCCGCCTGTCTTATAACAGGCACTCACGATTTCAAAGGCTTTTCAGCCGTCAAAAAAACAGACAAATCTACCGTAAGAACGATTTTTTCCGTTGACATAGAAGAAAAGGAGGGCGAGCTTGACATAACCTTCGTGGGCAGCGGCTTTCTCAGGAACATGGTAAGAATATTAACGGGAACACTTATAGAAATAGGCGCCGGCGAAAAGGAGGACGGTGTTATAAATGAAGTTTTCGAAACAAAAGACAGGCTTAAAGCAGGCTTCACCGCCCCGGCACAGGGGCTTATAATGATAGGAGCTGAGTATTAGACCAAAAAATCAAATAAAGAGAGGTGTTTTGTATGAAAAAATTTTTGCTGCCGTTATATTTATTTTATGGGCATTTTCGGTTTTTGTTTATGCCGGTGAGGGAGAATATATAGACGCCGAAGGGGCAGGAAGCGGATTTTCGATCAGTGACAGTCAGGGAGAGGCTTCGGGATGTTATATAAGGGCCGATTCATCGGGAAGCTGTGTTTATATTACAGACGAAAGTGGAAACAGGCTTGTCGATGCTGCTTTTAAATATGTGGAAAAAAGCTTTAACGGAAGCTATTTAAGGGTAAGATATTATGACACCGAAGATTTTTCGGGCTTTGCCGTTCTGAACGAAGAGCTTAATGAGGTTATTCCTCAAAATAACTATTATTATCTGCATATAGAGCTTGTTTTGGGAGATACCCGTTTTGTGGGGGATAGGCGTGACGAAAACGGAACTCTGGATTCCGACTATTATGATATGAAGAACGGCGAATGCGGCTTATGGAATAACGAAAACCTGATTAAGCTTATAAGCTCCCGGGGAACTGTAAGCCCATATGCGGAGGAAAGAGTATGGAAAGCCTTAGACGAGGGGCTGGTTCCCGAAAATTTGATGTGCAGATATTTTAACCAAAATGCCACAAGGTATAATATGGCATGTCTTGCGGTTCAGACTGTTCTTGAAAAAAATAATACAAACATATATTCATATATAGCCGACAATAATATTCTTCTCGATTATGACAAATATGTTGATGTTGTGTCACCTGATGTTCTTCTTGCGGAGGAGATAGGGCTTATAAGGCCCTCTGAGGGCAAATATTTTAATCCCGGCGAAGAGGTGACAAGGCAGGAGGCGGCCTATACGCTTAACCGGCTTTGTGAGCTTTTGGGAGTCGAAACAACTCCGAAAGAAACGGCTTTCGATGACGACAGAGACATAGCCGAATGGGCAAGGGAAGCTGTTTATAATGTAAGCGGAACAGGGGCAGAAGACAGCTTCATACTTCCGCAGCAGGGCCATATGTTTCTGCCGAACGACACAGGCTATCGTTTGGAAAGGGCCGTTACGGCGGTTTGGAGAATTGCAAATTTTGACAGCCTGGTTACAGACGGTGATTATTACCAAAAAAAGAGTTTGGGCTACGGGCTGACCGCTTATCAAAATAATGACGGCAAGTGGGGTGTGTTCGGCCCGGACTTTAAGCTTGACCCTGTTTATGAGCTTCCCTGCAGCAGTATGGATAATTATTTTGCCTTAGACGGATATTTCACACTGGCATTAAATAACAATCCGCAGCTTGAAGAAGAAAGAGAAAAATATTCCTATAACACATACTATGTTTTTAACAGCAGCGGAGAGCTTGTAAAAACACTGACATATACCATAGAGGATGTTAAAAAAGAAAAGCCCTGCGGACTTGAGTTCTGCTCTGTTTATGTTACGCTGGTGTCAGGCTCGAATATTGTTTTCGCAGGAGAAACCCCGGAACAAAAGGCTGTGGGAGGAACCATAGTTTTGACTGAGTTTATTAAAAGGCTTGTAAGTGAGAAAATATCAGGCGAGGGTTATTGCGGAATAAGCCGTTACGACGACGGGGGTTTTATCGCATGGGAAGAGGCAACAAAGAAAAAATGCATACTTAATGCCGACGGAAGCTTCAGAGAATATTGCACTGAAGAACAGCAAAATGAATAGGCATATAAAGGGGCGAAGCTTTCGGCAGGCTTCGCCCCTTTATATGCCTTATAAAATTGTTTTTTGTCTGCGCCCTATCTTTAAAAGAACGGGCCTTCGGCTGATTTTTATTTCTCTCTGCCCAGAAAAAGTGAGATTACCGCACCTATGGCAAGGGTAACGATACCGCAGACAACAGGGGCAGGGCTTAAGCCATCGGGATAGCTTCCGTAGGTTATGGGATCTGACAGAAGCGAAACAATTGAGCCGAAAACAAGCCCCAAAATGGCAAAATATGTATAAGAATAGGCCTTTGCAAAGAGAATTTCTATTATTTTGGAAATGGCCAAAATTCCTATAACGGCGCCTATACATACGGCCACTATAATTATAAAGGCACGGCTTGTTATAATTTCGGAAACGGCAGAAAAAAGGCCGTTTTTTACTGTATTTGGGAAAAAGGCTGCGGCTTCGTCTATGAGGTCGCTTATTGCAGTAAGAATTGTTGTGTAAATTCCCAAAAGAACCATAACGAAAGAGCCGCTTATACCGGGAATAACCATTG
>JAJQCI010000345.1 GCA_021202835.1 Clostridiales bacterium
TGTTGTGTTTCAGTTATATTACAATATTTGAAAAATTTTCATGCGTTTATCCTGGCTTCTCTTGAAGTAATAATCGCATTTTGATAAATAATATTTTATCCACTCAGGCAGATACCCATCTTCTGTAACATAAATCAGTATTTTTCCATTATAATCAACTTCAACAAGCGGAAATGAATGACAGAGATAATCATAATCAAAAGAGTGGCCCTCAAATACTGCTTGGTTATGCCCCCTAGTTTCGAACAATCATTCAAAGTCCGTACAAATTTGAGCACAGTGTGAGCTATGGGTAATCAAATTCAATTTAATTCTTAAAATATCCTCCCTCTTCAAAATATCTTTCTTTTTCCGATCGGGAGAAAATATAACCGCCGCAAGCCTTATAGGCTTAACGTTTTTCGCTGATTCTCTTGTTCTTGTTTAATACCACCATATTTTTACATTATTTTCAATATATTTTCAGCTTAATTTTAAAACCTGTCCGACATAAATCTTGTTTACGTTTTCAAGTCCGTTAAGTTCTGCAATCTCAGACCATTTGTCTGCGTCACCCAACTGACTTTTGCATATGACTATAAGTGTATCCCCACTTTTTACTGTGTAGGTTGTGGGGATTTCTTTATTGTTCATTTCTCCGGTATTTTCCACCGCTGCCGTACCGTTTTCATTCCGCAGTCTATATATTTCTCTTAAAGACAGCTCTTAAAATTTTGTCAAAGCCTTTCCCGGCGTTGTCATTGTCGGTCAGACTTTCTATTGTTACGGAAACATTGTTCAAAATGCCGTCCACATCATTACATAGGCGTCCTGCGAAGAATCATAATGCTTTTCGCCCAACTCCCAAATGCCGTTAGGCTTAATTCTCATAATCATAAGATTAAAAGACTTTTTTTGCCCCATTAGGATGTTAAAATGAGTCATTTATGTCTGCGTCGCAGCCGTTAAGCTCCCTTTTTCCATCAACAGGTATGTCAATTATATTGTCATTCTTAATTCGTTCATTTTCCTTAGTCTTTTTGTTTGTGAGAAGAATTCCGGATACTGCGGCGGTAAAGGGGGCTACGGTAACAAGGCCGAAGCTGCCTGTAATTGTGTCAAGAATTTCCGCCGAAACATATTTGTAGTTTAAAATATGGTCTATGGGGGTTCCCTGGGCCATAAAAACCATAAGAAGGGCTATATAGCTGCCTGAATAGGCCAGGAGAAGAGTTGTTGTCATGGTTCCCATTGCGGCTCTGCCTACGTTCATTCCCGACCGGGCGGCCTCACGCCATTTTATTTCCGGCTTTTTTTCAACAACCTCGTTTACGGCCGAGGTTATGTCTACGGCCAAATCCATCATTGCCCCCGAAGCCCCTATAAAAATGCTGCTCATAAAAACAGAGGTTAAATTAAGGTTCTGATAGCCGCTGTATAAAAGCGTTTCGGAATTTGACATAACCGCTCCGTGTATTTTAAGTAGGTCCGTAAATATTATGCCTATAATGCAGGTTGTGAATATGCCCAGAAAAGAGCCCAAAACTCCGCAGACTGTTTTTATGTCGAAGCCATACACAAAAAATATTATTATGCAGGTCATAAGAAGTGTTATGACCATGCCTGTCCATACGGGGTTTGCGCCGTTTAAATATGCCGGAACGAGAATCTTCCAAAGCGCCAGTATAGTTATTACAAACGAAAGAACAGCCAAAATCCCCCTTTTTCCGGCGAAGAAAAGAAGAAGGGCGAAAAACAAAGCCAAAAGAATGGCTTCTTTGTCCAGCCGGTAATGATCCGACATAATACAGGAGTTTATAACGTCTCCTTCATATGAAATCGTAACAAGACAGCTGTCGCCCTCTTCAAAAATTTTGTCCTGTTCAAGTGAGCCGCTTAAAAAATTTACGGCGTTGATTTCTCTGCCTTTAAAAATACCCTTTTCCACCCTAACAACACAGCTTTGTTCTCCCGATTTTATTAAACCGGAGCTTTTTACAGCCGAATTATCAACCGATATAACCTCAGCCTTAACCCTCTCCGCATCCTCATAAATTCGGGCGCCCTCATAACCCGTAGGAATCAGGCAGAGGACGCCCGCAAAAATAATACCTGTCAGAATCAGCAAAAAGGGAGAATTCTTACGAAAAATCCTTTTTGACATATTTTAAGCCACTCCCATAAGCCCGGCCATCTTTTTGTAGATATCCGTGTTGTCATAGAAGCCTTCGAAGCTGTCTGCACCTGCGCCCTTAACCAAAACCTCAACGGGCAGGCCTGTATGTGCATAGGAGCTGAAGCTTACGCCGCTCTTGTTGTTTAAAATGTGGTTTACAGTTACTGATAAGGGCTCATAACTGCCGTAAAGCTCATATTCCTGCTGTTCAAACTCTTCCTCGTCGCCTGTTCTGGAGAGAGTTTCTTCATAAGCGGCTTTAAGCTTGCCGTATTCATAGTCTGTCATTACAAGTGTTCCGTCATTATCCGATTCGGGGTGGAGGTCAGCGCTGTCCTTCTGAGAAGTTGAAGCGGATGAACCGTCGGGAGAAACAAGGCCGAAAAGCTCTGTTATGTCTGTCATTACAGTGTCAAAGTCGGTTTTGTTTTCCTTATAGCCTTCAACATAGTTGTCGTCAAAATATGTGAATGAAACCTTTTGGTTGTTAAAATTTGTAAGGAAGGTGTCATAGTCTGTTCCTGCGAAGCCTATAGTAAGGCCGCCTGTTTCGTGGTCGCCTGTTACTATAATAAGAGTTTCGTCGGGATGTTCGTTATAGAAATCAACTGCCTTTGCAACAGCATCGTCAAGGGCTATTGTGTCCTGAATAACAGTGGCTGCGTCGTTTGCGTGACATGCCCAGTCGATTTTTCCGCCTTCAACCATCATAAAGAAGCCTGTATCATCACTTCCCAAAACCTCTATGCCTTTTTCAACATAGTCGGAGAGAGCCCACCAGCCGTTTTCTCTGTCTATGTCATAAGCCATAGCCGAGCTGTCGGCAAGGTGTTCGTCTATTACAATAGCTTTTTCGTCTTCGGCGGTAAGTGCTTCGGCTTCGGCCTGAGTGTTTATAACCTTATAGCCTGCTTCTTCCGCAAGAGTGTAAAGATCGGTTTGATCTCCGTCTGCCCCTGTGGGCTTTAAAAGGCCGCCGCCGGCAAAATAGTCGAAGCCGCTGTCTATAAGCTCAAGGCCTATATCGTAATAGCTGTTTCTGGATTTCTGGTGGGCATAAAATGCTGCAGGGGTTGCGTGGTTTAAGTTTACGCTTGAAATAATGCCTATTTTATAGTCCTTTTGAGCCTTAAGCTTTTCGGCAATTGTTTCATATTTTTTTGAATAGTCTAAGCTTACGTTTATGCTTCCGCTCCATGTTTTGTTGCCTGTTGCTATAGATGTGGCAGTTGAAGCCGAGTCGGGAGCAAAAGAAGTGCTGTCGTAGGTCTGGGCTGAGCCGGCTGTTTCAAAATCCATCATTGCAAGGTGGCTTTCGCTTTGAAGCACCGGTTTTTCTTCATCTTCCACAGTTACGGTTTTTCCTTTTTTTGCAGATTCATTTGCACTTACAAAATAGTTTGTAAGCTGAATCTGAGGATAGCTCATTCCGTCGCCTATAAACAAAAATACATACTTGGGGGCTCCGTCGGAAACGGCTGTCTCTGCGGTCTGCTCTGCTTCTGCGGCCGAAGCTGTTTCACTTCCACCGGAACAGCCCGTACAGGCCAGACTTCCCCCGAAAAGAACAGTAACCAAGCCTAAAGCCAGAATTTTCTTCTCAAAGTTCTTCATAATAATATTACCTCCTGATATTGGCCGGGAAAATGTTTGAGTTTGATTTTTCCCTCTGTGTATTACCGTATTCTGATTATAACGCTCAGTTCTTTTGCTATCTACCATATTAAGGTAAAATGATTTGAAACTTTCCGTAAAAAATTATACGGCTGAATTGCTTTCTTTTCAGAGAATACTTTACATTATTTTCGGTATTTCTCTTGATTA
>JAJQCI010000068.1 GCA_021202835.1 Clostridiales bacterium
AATCTGTATACTGCCGCTGTGTATGATATGTAGTTACGGAGATGATGAAATTTCCGTAATATTTACATTAAACAGCCCTGTTATGAGCATAAACGGCACAGAACAAGCTATTGATGAAGAAGGAACAACACCTGTTTCGGTAAATGAAAGAACATTAGTGCCTGTAAGAGCCGTAACGGAAGCTATAGGCGGCAGTGCAGCATGGAACAATGAAAGCAGAGAAGTAATTCTTGTATATGAAGATAATGAAATTATACTTACGATAGACAGCAGCACCGCTCTGTTAAACGGAAGTGAGATTTTGCTTGATGTAAGTCCCGTAATAATAAACGGAAGGACAATGCTGCCCGTAAGGTTTATTGCTGAAAGCTTCGGTTATGATGTTGAGTGGAACAGGGAAACTTCACAGATTATAATTTCGGGAAATACGTCCGAAAGCGAACCGATTGAAGAAGAAGTTTTTGAAAATTATGCTCGGGCAGATAACTCAAATATACTTATCGCCTATTATTCTCTTATAGACATTGTGGATGAGAATGCAGATGCGGTTTCCTCCGCAACGCCCTACAGCTATAATACTGAAACAGCAGCCGAAATTATTCAAAGCAAGGTCGGCGGAGAGCTTTTTAAAATAACATCTGAGGCTGTTTATCCCGAAAACCACAGTGAAGCGTCACAGCTTGCAAAAGAACAGCTTGACGGCAATTTCCGTCCTGCCCTTACAAGCTGGATAGATAATATTGATGCTTATGATGTAATATTTATAGGCTATCCTATATGGCATCAAAAAGCACCTATGACTGTATATTCTTTCATAGAAGAATATGATTTTTCGGGCAAAACAATTATTCCTTTCTGTACTGCCCTTGGTTCGGGAATATCGGAAAGCGAAAAAGATTTGAGAGAAATGTGTCCCAATGCAAAATTTGAAGAAGGCTTATCATTAAGCACTGAGGACAGCACAATGGCAGATGATATTGAAGAATGGCTTTCCGATATAAATATAAGCGGTTCCCAACAGAGCAACAGTTCAATATCCGACAGCGGGACACCTGTTGTTTTGACAATAGGTTCGGAAACATTTAATGCCACACTTAATGATACAAAGGCGGCAAAAGATCTTATATCAAGGCTGCCTGTTACAGTTGAGCTTAATGATTCTGACAATGATTTTTGCGGAGGAATAGAGCCGCCTATTGAATATGATGAAAGCGAAGTGCAGTACGGATATAAAAACGGTGATTTGGCTTTTTGGACAGCAGGCGATGATTTTGTGATTTTTATAGATGATGAGGAATTATCCGAAAACACAGGCGACCTTGTTATCTTAGGAAGAATAACAGACAATTCGGAAGAGCTTAAAAACTTAAACGGAACAATAAGCGTTGAAATAAGTTTGAAATGAACGGAGGGACAAAATTATGACCGGAAAAATATTTAAGATATTAACAGGTTTTTTGGCAGTGATTTTTATAATAGCCGCTGTATCAGTGCTTTCATACTGTGATGACAGCTTTGTTTTAGGGGACAGTGACGGAAACGGCATACTTACGGCAAACGATGCAGCTGTGGTTTTGCAAAAGGTGTTAAACGGCGATTTTACAATGAATTTAGAAAGTAAAACCGATGATTATCTGTATTATACAGATGTTGACGGAAACGGCACATTGACTGCAGCCGATGCGGCACATATTCTTCATAAGGTGCTTAATGCCGCTTTTACGTTTCCCTGTGAAACGACCACTGAAACTACTACAGAAACTACAACGGAAACCACTACTGAAACTACTACCGTAACGGAAACAACTACGGAAACCACCACACAGGAATATTTCTATATCAATATGACCGTAGGCAATACGGAAAGAACCATTGTATTATACAACAATTCCACAACGAGAGAGATTGTTTCAAGACTGCCTCTTACACTTCCTATGATGAATCTGTATGAAAGAGAAATGTGCTACAGATTTACGGACGCACTGCCTACAGATGATGTGCAGGACAGCAGCTATGAAGTGGGTGAAATAGTCTACTGGCCGCCGGGACACAGTTTTGTGATTCTTTACGAGCAGAACGGGGAAGTCTTTGAAATGCAGAAGTTGGGCTATGTAGACGGAGATGTCAGTTTTTTTGAAAATTCGGGAACTGTTAATGTAAGTTTTGAGCTTATAGAGTAAAGAGAGGTAAGAACATGAAAAAAATATTATCTTTGCTTATAGCTTTAGCAATGGTTTTTCAAAGTTTCGGTGTTTTGTCATATGCCGAAAATGAGTACGAAATCATATTGACGGTAGGCACAACGGAGCTTGAAGCAACACTTTATGACAATTCGACTACAAGAGAGCTTATTTCAAGACTGCCTTTAACTTTACCTATGATGGATTTGTACTGCAGGGAAATGTGTTACAGATTTGCCGATGAATTGCCCACAGATGATGTGCAAGACAGCAGCTATGAAGTAGGCGAAATTGTTTACTGGCCGCCCGGACATAGCTTTGTAATTATGTATACCCAAAACGGAGAAGTCTTTGAAATGCAGAAATTAGGCTATGTAGACAGTGGTGTTGAAATTTTTGAAACCACAGGTGATATTGAAGTAAAAATAGAACTTGCGGACAGTAAGACGGAAACTGAAGAAGCAACAGGAACTGAAGAATTCAAAGAAAACACAGGTGCTGTTGAAAATGAGGAATTTGTTGAAAACAGTAATTTGTCAGATGATACGGGCAATAAAATCATTATGACAGCTGATTCCGAAACTGTAAATATCTTCGGTGAGGAAAGCACTGTAGACACACCGCCTATTATTGTCAATGACAGAATAATGCTTCCTGCACGCTTTGTTTTTGAACAGCTCGGAGCCGCTGTTGAATGGGATGCCGCAGATAAAAAGGCAATCGTTTCAAAAGGTGAAGTAACCATAGAAATATACATAGACTCAGACACAGCCTATGTAAACGGAGAAGCCGCAGCATTGGATTCCCCGGCTTTTATATCCAACGGCAGAACCTATCTGCCCCTGAGATTCATTTCAGAGGCAATAGGAGCTGACATAGAGTGGAAACCGGAAACAAAACAGGTTATTATAACAATATGAAACCACAGGGACGGTGATTCACGATGGAAATTTTAATTATATTTTCAACAACAGCTTTATTATTAATTACTGCTGTCGGATATGCCTGTATTGTCATATCCGGCATAAAAGATAAGGACTTTTTTACAGATGAAAATTAGGGAAACAAATGTATCATAATTAATGCCAGGCTTGCAGCATAGGCTGATTCCTTAATTTAAAATATAATTTAGAAGAGAAGCCTTGCTGCCGAAATATGCAAGGAGGAATTGAGTTGACAAAACTTACAGTATTTTATTCAAGAGCCGGAGAAAATTATTTCGGCGGAGAGTGCCGCCATATAAATGTAGGCAATACGGAAAAGGCGGCAAAAATGATTGCCGAAATAACAGGCTCTGATTTGTTTGAAATCGAACAGAAAAATTCATATTCTTCTACATATTCTGTCTGTATAAAACAGGCACAAAAAGACTTGCGAAACAATGCAAGACCGGAACTTGTGGCACTGCCTAAAAACATAGATAAATATGATGAAATATACTTAGGCTACCCCAATTATTGGCGAAATATGCCTATGGCAGTATATACGTTTTTGGAAAGCTTTAACTGGGAAGGCAAAACAATACATCCTTTCTGTACTCATGAGGGAAGCGGTCTTGCCGACACCGTAAAAGAACTTAAGCGTGTATGTAAGGGGGCTGTTATAAAGGACGGTCTTGCAATTTTAGGAAGTGATGTTGACAATGCAAAAGCGGTAATAAAAAAGTGGCTTTAAGCCAAAATAATGTATAAAACTCTCTAAAATTTAAGCAGGTTATGGTTTTGCTAAAGCAAAAAATGTCATATTACACAGATAATAATACAGAAACATTGCTCCTCTTTAATG
>JAJQCI010000152.1 GCA_021202835.1 Clostridiales bacterium
TATTTACTTTGTTATGGCGACATAACAGAAAATGTATATCACGGTGACTGAGAGGTGCTGCAGGAGAAACTCCTGAGCCGGGTGGTATTAAGTTCGGGTGGGCAAAGCCTTAGTACCTCTCCGCTACCGTGGTGTGTAAATTCTGTCAATCAGCATAAATTTTGATTTCGGCCGAATGGGTATTATGCCATTTCGGCGGCGTCATCCTCTCCTTAAAAGGATAGGCTTGTCGACGACCG
This sequence comes from Clostridiales bacterium, assembly GCA_021202835.1. Taxonomy (GTDB): domain Bacteria; phylum Bacillota; class Clostridia; order Lachnospirales; family CAG-274; genus JAJQCI01. The sequence goes on from JAJQCI010000152.1 coordinate 240, forward strand.
CAGCTTATTGACTGAGCTTTTTAAAAACATTTAAATTTATGAAAAAAGGGGATTAATTGAAAATGAAAATGATATGCAAAAACTGCGGCGAATCGCATAAAATTCCCGTGCTGAAAATATATTCTCTGCCTGAATATTATGTGTGTTTATCGTGTAAATACACAATAAGATTCAGCCGGCCCGTCAGGATATTTTATAAAACAACACAATACATTCTGCTTATTCTGCTCAGCGGCTTTTGGGGAGCTTTTATGCCTTACTTCGATAATATATTTAAACAGATTCATTGGCCTTACAAAATATTTGTTTTGTTGACGGAAGCAATTCTATTTGTCATTGTTACCCTGCCGGCTGTATACATTCCCACATATTTAATATTGTATGTTATACTTAAGAAATGCAGCAAATAGATAAGCGGTGAAATCTGCTGCAAATGTATAATTTCGCAGCTTACATATAAAATCAAGAAGGCCCGGAGAGAGCATTTCCCCGGGCTTTTCATTAATATTTTACTGAGTTATAGTAGATTATGCCGTATTTGCTTTCATTCTGCACAGTTGTGGAAGAGAGCCCGGCAGCGATATTATCGGCACACTCCGTGCAGATTATGTTAATATCCGGTTTTGTATATTCTTTTTTCAAAATTAACCCTCCTCGTCTGTTTCAGATGAAATTTCTGTAAGGCTTGTCTTATAGCTGAAGTCTGTATTTCCTCCCGAGCCGCTTATTTTGACAACATATAAATAGGTATAACCGTCTCCTAAATAAGCCGGCGTTATTATAAAATCATCAACTACGGCCTTTTCATATACCACCTCTGTTGAAACGGCTTCTGTGTTATCCGCTTCAACGCTTACGCTCAATTCGGAATAATCAGAAAGCTCACTTTCTTCGGCGGTTATTCCGGCAATGATATAGCTGTCAGTTGTGTCGGTGAGTATATATCCGCTGCCTGTGCTGTCTGTTTTAACTCCGCCTACAACAACATTAACTGCGTATAGGTTTACAGCTTTTTCAAAGGTAATATAATATGTTCCCACCGAAGGCAGTATTATAAGCTCACTGACTGTTTCACCTGTGCTGCTTGAAACCGTCAGACTGCCCTGTTTGGTACTCATGTCACTGTTATATACATGGGCATATCTTGTGCCGTCGCTTCCTGCGGCAATTCCGCAAAGCTGGACAATACCTGCCCCTGTTGTTGAGAATTTTACAGCCCTTGCTGTAGGCAGACCACTGCTGTCAGTGGCAGTTGTGCCGCCGGATTTCATACGGTAATCAAAACTCAAAGCGTCTTCAAAGGTCTTGCTGCTGCTTTCGACTGTCACTGTATTGGCTGAATCTGCAAGCACGGTAAAATATGTGCAGTATGTCTTATCATCTGAAATTGTTTCTGCCGTGTCAAACGTAAGAGTTGCCTTGCCGCTTATGACATAGGGGAAAGAAACGGTAATAGAGGTTATGTTTAATTCTCCGCTTGCTTTTAAATAATAGCTTCCTGCCGAAAGAGTGTCTGAACTCGGTATTGTTACGGTTGATTCGTCTGCTTTCATTTCATAGCTTATAACTCCGCCTGATACCGGAGAATCATCAGAGTCGTAAAGCGTAAGCGTTCTCACAGTACTGTCTGTTGAACTGGCGTGAGAACCTACAACCGTAACCACAGCACCGTCCATTCCCGTCGTAAATGAAACAGTACCGCCGCTTGAAAGACGTATATATCCTTCTTTGGTTTTAGTTGTAGCAACCGTAAAATAAGAATTGTCTGTATAATTGCTGCCTGTTACCGTCTGTTCGGAGGTTATTACACCGCTGTCATCGTTTTCATCGCTGTCGTCTTCGGACACACTGTTCATAATGTCTTTATATGAAACACCTTCACTCAAAACTCCCGAATAGTCAACAGCATCTGTTTTAGCCGTGTCTGCGTCTGTAATATAAGAAACGTCCGTTCCTCCGTCGGAATAATAGAAGTAGGATGAGTTTGTGTCGAAATTGTCAATATAGCCGCCTGAAGCCGTGGCCTCGCTTGAATGCTGACTGTTGCTGTTTGTGCCTGTTTCCGTTCTGCTCGAAGCAATTAAAATGTTGCTTCCCGATGTATATGTACATTTTCCGTTAATAGAATCCCCGTATGATTTTATGAAGCCTGTTCCGGTGGATGAGCCGGTGTCAACAGCTTCAAAAACAGTATTCGAAGCCGAACCGTCATAATAGTTCCTCTCCGAAAAAATCCATGCCGATGCTCTGGCGCTTATTGCAGTGGCTGTGTTTGTGTGGCCCTCCTGTGCTGTTGAAAAATTGCTGTCAGTGTAAGTATAGTTATTGTACAGATGAACATTTACATATCTTGCAAGAGGAAGTCTTGAGCCGCAGTTATGAAAATAATTGTGATGATATGTATAGTCATACTGTAAGGAGCTGTCGCTTCCGCCGTTTAAAGATGTTTTCTTTGTTCCGTAATAATAGTTGTATGAAAGAGTAACGTTATAGTCTTCATTCATATCCGTTGAGCCGTCACCTGCATATTTGTCGCCCTCATATGTAAGATCACAGTCGTTTGAGCCTCTGTAAAAACTGCATCTGTGAACCCAAACTCTTGAAAAATACTGGGTGCTGCAGGCGTCCTCGGGATAGTTTTTAAATGTAAGATTTTTCACCTCAACGCTGTTTCCGTATCTGAAGTCAAAGCCCCAGTTGCTTATTACGGCGTCGGTGCCTATGCCCTCTAAGGTAATGTTTCTGAAGCCCGACTGCTTTTTGCCCGAAGCAGCCTTTGCATAGCACATATTTATGAATGTGTCGGTGGCTTCAATGTCATCTGTCTCCGCTGCATAAACTTCACTTTTATTTGGAATATCCGACTTCGTTGTTGTTACGTTTTTATCGGTAACAAAGGTATAGCCGTAATATTTATTGCTTGAAGAATCCGATTCGGTATCCGTGCTGTAAAGAGTAAATGTGTGCTGAAGATAGTTAATAGGGGTTATGCTGTTTCCGTCGTCGTCCTTGGTTACCTCCGTTATTGTTTTTGAAGCTGAATCGAGAGACCAGGTGGTAGTTGTAATTTCACCTATAAATCTTATGATTAAAGGTGTACTCTGAGATAAATTTCTGGCATTCCCCAAAATCTGCCCTATACCCGTATATCCCCCGTAGGAAACCGTATTTTTATTGTCCTCGGTAACATAAATAACAGCGGCGTTGTCCTTGGGCGTACCGTCTGCTTTATATGCCCCGACGCTTATTCCGTCGTAGTTATCCTCTGCCAAAGTTCTCGTTTCAAAGGCATAGCCCGACCTGTCCTCCTCCAAAACGTTAACCGAAGCCGTAAGAGTTGTGTTTCCCGAGGTTACGATTTTAATTTCATATTTTCCGGCAGCAAGCCCCGGAATATCAACTCTGCCTGAAGAGCCGTCTATATCTCTCACAAGCTCCCCGTCAACCTCGGTATAGTCATCGTCATTTTCTCCCTTGTAGGAAACCACGGCATTTTCAGCGTCTGTGTCTGACCATGTGGCGTATGCCGTTTCATACCAGCCGCCGCTTGACAAAACCGACTCAGCCCCGAAAACCGCCGTGCTCTGAAAAGCCGCCGTCTGAAATGTTATACACACAGCCGGCAGCACTGCCAAAAGTCTTTTAAAAATTCCCATAAAAACCTCCCGTATGTTTTTAAT
>JAJQCI010000361.1 GCA_021202835.1 Clostridiales bacterium
CAATTGAATTATGATGATTTTTTAAAATATTTTCCAAAATTAAAAGAGTGCGGCAGTTAAGCCGCACCTTGATATTTATCAATATATGTACAAAAAAGATTAAAATATGACTATTGCAAGAAAAAATTATTTTTCTGCGTCAGTTATTTATTGCCGCTCATTATTCCAATAACGTCAAGCAGGTCTGTTTTAGAATCGGAATTATAATCGCCTGAGGCAATTTGCAGGCTGTTAAGTTCTGTCAGCTTACATAGATATTTTAAAAGCATTGACGCATCTGCACCGTTAACCTCATTATCTCCGTTTATATCACCTGAAATTAAGCTTTCAATGTCGGATTTTGAATTAAGCGTAATTTCACCATCATCTGAAACGGAAACAACAACATCTCCTGATAAATCAGCGGCTTTTAAATCATAATATTTTGTTTCACCATAGCTGTCAACCGTAAGGATTCCGTTATCGAAGCCGGAAAAAGTTACCTCGGAGTTTCCCGATTCGGCAGAAGCCAAAACCCCTTCACTTGTTTCGCCGGATATTTCAATTACAGTATCACCCATATCTGTTGTGTAAATCACTGAAACAGTATTGTCGGAAGACGGTATGACATTAATATTTAATTCCGCTTCTTCTTCGCTTACGCTGACAGATGACTGCCCGTCAGAAATAATTTCAAAGCTTGAATTATCGTCGGAAATTATCACGGAAACTTCTTCACTTTCGGAATTGTTGTTAAAGGTCAGTGAATCGGAGCTGTCATAATAAAACATAGCGTTTTCAAAAGAATAGTCATAGCCGGAAATATAATTTTTTTGCCAAAAAGGTATCAGGCTTGTATCCTCCTCTCCCGAAAAGCTGCCGCTGTCACAGACAACAGCTCCGCCGTTTTCGGTGTTAACCGTAAAATAATCGCTTGTTGATATTACAAGATTTGATGAAGAGCTTTCATCTGAAGAATATAATGAAGCACTGCCCTCAAGCCTTGAGTAGATTGCGGAAAGATCTGTTTCGAAAGTAATCTTGCCGCCCAGAAGTTTATCGCTTCCCCAAACCTTTCCTTCGGAATCATCCTCCGAATAGCTCCACCCTGTGGGATATCCGTTTGAATTGAGGGGGAATGTAATATACCGGTTATGATCATCGGGATAATTGCAGTCATACACATAAACCCTGGCTTCGCTGTCCAATATTTCTGTTTTATATCCGGCCAAGGCATGAGCTGACCAATTGGCAGAGCTGTATATGCCGATAATAACCGGTGCACTGTTATTTTCTTCGGAATCGGATACCGCATCTATAAGTGACTGATATTGATTTTTATTTTTCTTGTCCTGTGACGCTATTTCTTCCATATATTGAGAGACGTGAACAGCTTCTATAAATTCATACAGATCCAAACCCAACGAAGAAGAATAGTTGAAGATTTTTCCCATACCTACGTCATAAGCGGCAAGCTCGTCGGAAGTCCACTCTGCAAGCTCCGGCAATTCTTCATATATCAAAGCCGAAGAAGTGGCAAGTCCGTTGCACATTCCCGGCATATCTCCGTCTTTATCAACAATTTCTTTTATAGAACTATAATGCATCTTGTTCTTTAATGTTCTGTCAAAAATTCTGTAAAAAACATCTTCCGATATTACAGCCGGTGTTTCGTAGTTGGAAGCAAGTCTTATAAAAGAACCGTGTCCCCAGCTCCATCCACTGTAGCGCCTGAAAATAAGGTGTGTCTCTTCTTCGGCAGCCTGACCTGAAATGGCAGTAAAAATTACTTTGGCATATCTGTCTTTTGTGCCGTAAACATCATCATCTGTTGATATTGTTATACCATCTATGGTGTAAATAGCAGACAAACCGTCCGCAAGAACTTCATATTTTTCATTTTCAACAGAAAGCTCAACCATTTCATTTCTGTCTTCGGTATATTCCACCTCATATGTTAAATTACTGATTATTTTTTCCAAATAATCCGAATCGGCTTCGTTTATTGAAACCGTACATTTGATTTTTTCGGGTTTGGCAGGGGCATTATATATTTCTTCCGGAATTTCAACCGATATTTCGGGATAATATACCGACAGTGTATATTCAGCCGTTACTCCGTCAGCTGTTGTTCCCGTAAAGGTAACATCTCCCGATGATATAGTTTCAACGGTTAAAGTCCATATGTGAAGATTTTCATTCAGCAGGTCACAGGTGCCCGTAGAATCAAAAGAAACTATTATTGCCGTGTCGGAATTGCTGACTTCCCATGATACCTGATCTATGGCGGCTTCATAATCAAAATTTTCCTCGTCACTGCCTATTACTCCGTAAAGCGTAACCGTATCACAAACAGGACAAGCCGTTTTATTGTCGCGAAGAGTTGCACCGAATGAGAATGTTGTCGTATATTTTTCTTCTCCAAGTTCATAATCCCATTCACAAACAAAGCTGGTGCCTCCGCTAGCAGTTGAAGAGGAAAAACTGCCGTCGTTCCATGCACCGGTAGTATATTTCCAGTAAAACATACCGTAGTGCTCATTTCCGCTTTCATTGTTGGGTTCTCCCGAAGACCAGTTGCTATAGGAAAATTCTTCTCCTGTGACCCACGTCCATGTGTTATTGTTATCGCTGCTATACAAGCCGAAATATGCGTTTTGGTAGCCTTGGCTTGTTATAATACTGTATACGGCTGCATTTTCTGCAGCGCTGGTAAGAGTTGCCAAATGACCGCCGAGACTTTCACAGTAGCTTTCGGCTTCACTCCAAGACGAGGCACTGTCGAATACGGTATAGGAATGGCCGTTATAGTTTACGGCATTGTAATTGTTGTCTGCGGATACAAAATGTATATTTATACCCTGCAGGCAAAATATTCCTGCCAATATTATTCCCCAAAAACGTTTAAATTTCATAAAACTCCTCCCTTAACATATCTTTGATTTATACAACATATTAATTGCTTATTTTCATTATACAGCTGTTTATATTTAAAAGTCAATATAATTATGTATTTTTATATCAAATAAACATCTTTATATTAAAAAAGTGCGGCTGTTTAGGCCGCACCGGGGGTTAGATAAGTCTGATTTTGGGCATAAGATCATCGATTTCCTGCTTTGTGGCAAGCCATGGTGAATAAGCCGTTGCCGAGCCGGCCGCCATTGAATATTTGAAGCATTCTATAGTGGGTCTGCCCTCTTCCATAGCCGCTATGTAGGCCCCCAGCATAGCGTCGCCGGCGCCTACGGTGTTTATAACTCTGCCCTTGGGAGGAAGGCTTTGGAAGACATGCTCATGCTCGTCCAAAAGAATAGCGCCGTCCTTGCCGAGGGAAACAATAACTCTCTGGGCGCCTCTTGCCTGAAGGAGCCTTGCGTGATATGTTATTTCACTTGTAGAGTTAAGCTCTTTTGAGAAAATCTGGCAGAGCTCTCTGCGGTTGGGCTTTATGAGATAAGGACGATATCTTAAGCTGTCTACCAGTGAGTTGCCGTTTGTGTCAATAATAACGGTAACGTTTTTGCCTCTCAGCTTGTTGAGAAGCTTGCTGTGGCAGGTTTCGGGCCAGCCGGGAAACATTGAGCCGCCGATAACCAGAATATCGCCGCTTGTAAGCTTTGAAGTCAGCTTTTCTATGATTTCGTCATAAACCGAAACAGGAACGTCCGAGGGGCCCTTGGAGTTGATTTCAGTCTCCACATCAGTACGGAATTTTACGTTAATACGAGTATTTCCGCCCTCTGTCATTATAAAATCGACATTTGAAACCATATCGCTCAAAAGCTTTATAAACTCTGCGCCCGTAAAGCCCGAGGCCAAGCCCATGGCTACGCTTTTATGGCCCAATCTTTCCAGCATAATGGAAATATTAACGCCCTTTCCGCCGGGCTTAATGTCTTCTGTGTTGCTTGTATT
>JAJQCI010000031.1 GCA_021202835.1 Clostridiales bacterium
GTGAAAAACTCCGATTTTACAGAAACCATACGGCAGGGCACGGCTAAACTGTTACTAATAATATACAAAAAATTTTGAAAAAGTTTATATTTCTTGTTGTAATTAACTAAAAGATGTGTTAAAATAGAAGCAAGGGTAATTATTATAATACTATTAAGAGGTGATATTAATGCGTAAAAAAGAAATGTTGGCTATGCTCTTAGCCGGCGGACAGGGAAGTCGTCTCGGTGTTCTTACTACAGACAAGGCTAAGCCGGGCGTTGCTTTCGGCGGCAAATACCGTATTATTGACTTTCCGTTAAGTAACTGTATTAATTCAGGCGTAGACACTGTAGGTGTTCTTACACAGTATCAGCCGCTTACGCTGAATCAGCATATCGGTATCGGTACTCCCTGGGATCTCGACGGTTTAAGCGGCGGCGTTACTATCCTTGCGCCCCACCAGAAAACAGGCGAATCAGGAGACTGGTATTTGGGAACTGCAAACGCTATCTATCAGAATATTAGCTATATAGACCACTATAACCCTGAATATGTTCTTATTCTTTCAGGCGACCATATCTATAAGATGGACTATTCCGCTATGCTTTCCTTCCATAAAAAGAACAACTGCGACGTTACAATCGCCGTTATGGAGGTTCCGTGGGACGAAGCAAGCCGTTTCGGTATTATGAATGCGGATGAAAACGACAAGATTTATGAGTTCGAAGAAAAGCCTGCAAACCCCAAGAACAATCTTGCTTCAATGGGTATTTATATCTTCACATGGTCAAAGCTTCGTGAAGCTCTTATTGCCGACAATAAGGTTCATGCAGATTCAGACTTCGGTATGCATATTCTTCTCGCTTTCTTAAACAGCGGCCAGACTCTCTATGCATGGAGATTTAAAGACTATTGGAAGGACGTAGGAACAATCGATTCATATTGGAGAGCCAATATGGAGCTTATCGACACAGTTCCCGAGTTCAACCTTTATGAAAAATTCTGGAGAATCTACACAAAGAACGACCATCAGCCCCCTCAGTTCACATCTGCTACAGGTGAAATTTCACGTTCACTTATTTCAGAGGGCTGCCAGATTTACGGCAAGGTTAAAAACTCTGTTATCTCCAAAGACGTTACAATCGAAGAGGGCGCAGAGGTTTATGACTCAATTATTATGGAAAACTGCGTAGTTAAGTCAGGCTCAAAGATTTATAAGAGCATCATCGACCAGAATTCCGTAATCGACAAGAATGTAACCATGGGCGTAGGCGAAAACAATGTTAATGAAGACAAGCCTAATATCTACAATACCGGCATTACCGTTGTAGGAAATGATTCTTACATACCCGAAGGCGTAAAAATCGGCAAGAACTGCGTTGTATACGGAGTTACAAAGGCTGAAGACTATGCAGGGGGCGAGCTTCCCAGCGGAAAATCCTGTATATTAAAGGAGGAGGAATTATAATGAAGGCTATAGGTATTATTCTTGCCGGAGGTAATTCCGACAGATTAGGGGATTTATGCAAGGAAAGAGCTATTGCGGCTGTTCCCGTTGGGGGAAGCTACAGAGCTATTGACTTTTCTTTATCAAACATGACAAACTCGGGCATCAACAAGGTTGCTGTTATTACACAGTATAACCTTCGCTCCTTACAGGATCATCTCTCGGCTTCAAAATGGTGGGATTTCGGCTCAAAGAAGGGCGGCTTATTCATATTCTCACCCTTTATCGGCCCCAACGATGACAACTGGTACAGAGGCACAGCCGATTCAATATATCAGAATATCAGCTATTTAAAGAAATCAAACGAACCCTACGTTGTTATAGCTTCAGGCGACGCTGTTTATAAGATGGACTTTAACGACATCATTAACTATCATGAGGCTAAGGGCGCAGACATCACTATCGCTTATAAGGACCTTGCAGGAACAAGCAAGAAGCCCAAATTATACGGTATTATAGGTATGGACGAAGACGGCAGAATCGTTGACTTCGAAGAAAAACCCGAAAACCCCAAGGGAACAACAGCTTCAATGGGTATCTATGTAATTAAGAGAGATCTCCTTATAGATATGCTTGAAAAGAAGATTCCCGAAGGCAAATATAACCTTGTTAAAGACATAATTAAGCCCGGCAGACACACATTAAAGGTTTACGGCTTTGAGTATAAGCCCTACTGGGTAACTCTCAACAGCACAAAGGCTTATTATGACGCTAATATGAAGTTCTTAAATGCTGACACAAGAGAGCTTCTCTTATCTGAACCCTACATCTATACAAAGCCCAAGGATGACCCACCGGTTAAGTATAATGTAACGGCTAAGGTTAAAAACTCCCTTATTTCAGGCGGAACAATCATCGACGGAACAATCGAAGACTCTGTTGTTTTCCGTAAGGTTTACGTTTCCGAAAATTCAACCGTTAAGAACTCTATCATCCTCGAATCAACCCATATCGGCAAGAACTGCACAATTCAGTATGCTATTCTTGACAAAGAGGTTGTTATCTCCGACGGAAAGAGCATTATAGGAACTCCCGATAATCCTGCAGTAGTTGCAAAGGGAACAGTTATTTAATTTGTTCAGAAATAATTTCTTCGAAATTATCCGCTTTCAGCGGCCCGACATCTTTTGGGATTCTTAAAAATAAATATATCTTAATAATAGGGCAGGGGCGGCTCGTTAATTGGGTAGCCGGGCTCTGATGCTGCTTGTGCATATTGTTAGGTACAGGCCAGTTCTTTAGTATTAACGTATATTCAGATAATAGCCGGTCATTGAAATATATCCAAGGCCGGCTATTATTTTTTTACAATGCTCAGCCAATAAACTGCGGCTGCTGACAAGGCTTCCCTTTCAAGGGGTTTCAGAATTTTTGCCTGTGGCAAAAACGCCTTCGGCGCCGGGCCTCTTACCGGTTCAGGCTGTTACCGGCGTGTAGTGACAGAGTGAAGCTTGTAAAATTTAACGGGCGTTGATCGTGTTATGGTCAGTATATCCGGTGACTGAGAGGTACTGCAGGGGACACGCCCCCCCCCGATTCGGGCGTGTCCCCTGCAGTACCTCTCCACCACCCTTCGGGCGGTTCCCCTCTCCTTAAAAGGAGAGGCTTGTCTGCCCCGGCAGCTTTTACCTTTTAAATAAGGTTTTGTCGCAAATTTCAGCTGAGAAGCTGTTGTGGTACGCTCAAATCGTTTTGTTTGCTGAGTATCATATAAAGTCATTAATTTAAAAGAGGCGGCTTCTTTATTTGGAATAAACAGTAAATACGTTTGTTTAGGGAAACGCTGATTTAATCCAAAACATTGCTGCTAAAATAATGCAGATATGGTATAATATAGACAATAAATATATGAGGCAGTGCAAAAAATGAAGCAGCAAACATTTAGTGATATTGAATAATCTAACCGTAAGAAAACGACTAAGAGAGAAGAATTTTTAGATGCAATGGATTCAATAATACCTTGGGATTATTGGGTTAATTTGATACGTCCTTATTATCCGAGTGGTAAAAGAGGTCGTCTGCCTAAGGACATTGAAATCATGCTTCGTATGTATTTGCTTCAAAGCTGGTTTAGCCTTTCTGACATCGGAATAGAAGATGCCATTTATGACAGTTTTGCTATGAGGAAATTTATGCACATCAATTTTATGGAAGAACAGATTCCGAATTCAACTACACTGTTACACTTTCGCCATTTAATTGAGGACAATAAAATCGGTGAAAAAATATTTGAAGATGTAAAAGAAAGACTTTGCGAGTCTCTTTGGGAAATGGAAAGGCGAATCAAAAAAGAATTGGAAAAGGGTATTGACCCAAACAACAATAAAATCACGGTTTTAGAGCTGGTCAAAAAATATGTTGAGCAAAAAACA
>JAJQCI010000173.1:0-1700 GCA_021202835.1 Clostridiales bacterium
GGACATCAGCCGTATTGATGAGAAAAAGGAGCTTCTTGCCTATGAGCTTACTTCCCTGATACACGGAAAAGACGAAGCGGAAAAAGCTAAAAGAGCTTAAATATATTATAAATTTTTGATTTGGTTTGGAGGCATTACGTTGAGTAAGCGGAAAATAAAATCACCTTTTTATACATTTATGACTTATTTAATTCCCAGTATGCTGGGAATGGCTTTAATGGCGGTTTATACATTTACCGACACATTTGTTGTGGGGCAGAAGTTAGGCTCTGCCGCTTTGGGGGCAATGGGCATATGCACCCCTGTTATAACAATAACATATGCTTTGGGCTTTCTTTTCGGAATGGGCGGCGGCGCTCTTTACTCTATTGAAATGGGTAAGAAAAACACCAAGGAAGCAAACGGTATTTTTTCAACATCTCTGTTTATGCTGCTTATACTGGGAATAGCCCTTGCGGTTTTGGAAAATATATTTGCCGAACCCTTTGCAAGATTTTTGGGAGCAGATGACACAAACATTGCCTATGTTATGCCCTATCTCCGCTGTGTTGTAACCTATATTCCCGGTTTTATGTATGATGTTTTTATAATGTCATACATAAAAAACGACGGACACCCCAACATAGCAATGACCGCCGTAGTAGCCGGAACAGGACTTAACATTGTTTTAGATCTGCTTTTTGTATTTGTGTTTGAATGGGGTATGTTCGGAGCGGCAATAGCAACCTGTATAGGCTCTTTTACAGGGCTTGTCATAAACACGGCATACGCTCTTATAAAAAAGCTGAATATAGTCTTTCGCATTAAAAATATTGTGACTTCCGAAATGAGCCGAATTGTTAAGTCGGGAGTAAGCGTTTTTATTTTGGAATGCTCTTCCGGTATTGTAACCTTTGTTTTTATAAACAGGGCGGTAAACATCTACGGCTCTATAGGCTCTTCCGTCTATACGATTATTATGAACTGGACTCTGATATGCTTTAACCTTATTATGGGTATTGCACAGTCTGTTCAGCCTTTAATAAGCGTCAGCTACGGAGCAAAGAATTTGAAGAAGGTTCAAACCTATCGCAAATATGCACTGACAACGGCAGTTTCCTTCGGAATTGTCTTTCTTATAATAGGTTACGGCTTTACTTCTCAGCTTGTCTGCGTTTTTGCCGGAGACAGTCCGGAGCTTATAAGCCTTACAATTAACAGCTTTCGTCTGTATCTTCCGGCATATGCTTTAATGGGCATAGGAATCTGCATAGGAATTTACTTCCAGTCTATCGAAGCCGCTCTTAAGTCAATGCTTATTATGAGCTTAAGAGGAATAATTCTTCCCGTTGCCGGAGCAGTCTGCCTCAGTGCGGTTTTCGGAGGTGTCGGTCTTTGGCTTACCGTTCCTGCGGCAGAGCTTCTGACAGGCATTATTGCATCGGTTCTTCTTATAGAAAGCGAAAAGGAACACAAGGCAAATATTCAAAAAACAGCTTTGGGGGAAACGAACCGGTTTACTCTTTCAAATACTCCCCAGCCTGTTATTATTGCCCTCAGCAGAGAGTTTGGCTCAGGCGGACGTACAATAGGCAAAATTGTGGGTGAAAAAATGGGTATCCCCGTATATGACAAGAGCATAGGCGAATTAACACAGGTTCAAAGCGGCTATGACCCCGATGTAATCGATAAAATGGAGGACAGAGAAAACGGCGGCTATG
>JAJQCI010000173.1:1710-3853 GCA_021202835.1 Clostridiales bacterium
GGCTATGACCCCGATGTAATCGATAAAATGGAGGACAGAGAAAACGGCGGCTATGTATACGGTCTTTATTCACGAAATCACTATGTGCCTATAAGAAACAAAATTTTTCAGGCGCAAAGCGGTGTGCTTCTCGATTTGGCTTCCAAGGGCAGCTGTGTCATAATAGGCCGCTGTGCCGACTATGTTCTGCGTGATAAATATAAAATGGTGTCTGTGTTTATACACGCTCCCCTTGAAACAAGAGCAAAGCGTGTTATGGAATATGACAAATGCTCACATAAAGAAGCAGTCCGCAAAATCAAAGAAAGCGACAAGGCAAGAGAAGGCTATCACGATTTCTATACAGACATAAAATGGGGACGTTCTCAAAGCTACGATTTAACAATAGACAGCTCCGTAGGCTTTGAAAAAACAGCAGACCTTATTATAAATCTTATTGAGGACAAAACATAAATTTTTAAACTTCTCCGCCGGGGTTTTCACAAATTTTTTTGGTTTGGTATGGGGCTTTTTCGTAATAAATTTCATATATGCAAAGGTTTCGGCATGACAGATTGTTTTAAACCTTATAAAGGCATTTGAATTTTTGAGCCTTTCTTCTACAGGCGTAAATGCAGCGGTAGCCACGGGCATTAACTACTATACCTATTGCAAACGGCTATAGCGGCAATCCTTCGCTTTGTGCCGCTGATGATGTAATAATTAAGGAACAGAGAAAGCTTGTGCTTGCGGTTCGTGAAACACCCTTAAGCCCTATTCATCTCGAAAATATGCTTAAGCTTTCCCGAATACCCGGTGTATTTCTTACACCGCCCGTACTGACCTATTATCACAGTCCGAAAAGCATAGAAGATATGGAACGTCAAATAGCAGGGAGACTTCTTCAGCCTTTCGGCATAAACACAGAGGGATTTAAGAGATGGAAATGAAAAAACGCTATGAAAAAACCGCTTGCGGAATTCGGCTTTTCTGCGATGTAATTAAAATGGGCAGAGACTATACAATATGCCTGTGGAACGAAACCGGCGGACACGTCGGCTCAGTCTGCTTATCTGTCGCAAGACCCAGCCTGACCGGTTCGGGAACAAGCGCCACAACCTCTGTGTTAAACTGTGCAGGTCACAAAGACGAGTTAATTGCCCGTGAAATCGCCGAAGCGGCAGCTGTCAAAGGGCACTGCACAGCTGTCTGCAGCTGCGGAGTTCATCTGGACGGAATTACCCCAAAACAGATTTCCGAAATATCGGAAGCCTGCCGAGAATTAAAAAAAGAGCTGCTGAAAGACATAGACTAACCGGCAAAACCAAAATTTATACAGCATTAAAACCTCTAAAATTAAAAAAATACATTGCCATTTATACTGTATCGGCATAAATACGTTTATCAAAATCCTCAAACTGAAATTTATGCCAAAAGAAGAACTATACCGAATTTTTTAAGTAAAGCCTTCTTACAAGACTTTTGCCTTAAAAATTCGGTATAGTTTTTTAATGTACCGCTGATTAATTATTACTTAATTCCCATCCATGATGAAATAACCATTTTTTGTACTTCACTTGTACCTTCATAAATTTCCGTAATTTTGGCATCACGCATTAATCTTTCAAAGGGATAATTTCTTGAATAACCGTCAAAGCCTGCAAGCCGGGCGCAGCGGCAGGTTAAATTCGCAGCTGCTTCTGCGGTGTACAGCTTGCCTATAATAGTTAAATGGGAAAGCCATTATATGAAGGTTCAAAGCATAGAAGCAGTCAAAAAATGCGTTATGAAAAATTTGGGTTTGGCAATCGTCCCCTACTATTCCGTAACAGAGGAATTAAAAAACGGAGCCCTTATACGCATAAAAACAGACCTTGACGATATAACATTCAATTCTGTTTGCCTTTATAACAAAAACAAATGGATTAGCCCCCAAATGGAATTGGCGTTAAAATTAATCAAGTCTACAGTCCCCAGATAAAATTTTTGACTTATTAGGATTTTACAGTTATATATTATAGCATTGCATACATTAGGATATACCTAATGATGTTCTATTAGGAACGCAGGAACACAGCAGTCCGGTCAACTTGACCGGGCTATTTTTGTGTCCGAAAAGGTATACCTTAACGAACGCCTCAAAAAGTGCCTAAAAAGCGTTCGA
>JAJQCI010000321.1 GCA_021202835.1 Clostridiales bacterium
TTTAAAATTCGTATAATATATAGTATAAGGATGAGCAATATGAAAGGGAACAACCAATGAAGAGAAGAGACTTAATAAAAAAGCTTGAAGCCAATAACTGGTATTTTTTGAGGCACGGACAAGACCACGATGTTTATACAAACGGTACAGACATTGAGCCTATTCCGAGACACAGGGAAATTGAAGAAAGATTGGCAAAAGCCATAATAAAAAGGAGAGGGCTGAAATAATAGCCTCTCCTGCTTTTCTTAAGGTTGAGCAATAATATATTGAAAGAGGTGTTTTAATGAGAGTAGTATATCCCGTAATAATAAGCAAAGGTGATTTAGGGCTGTTGGTTCATATTCCCGCTTTTGACTGTGATACACAGGGAAAGGATTTTCCCGAAGCCCTTAATATGGCAAGAGACGCTGTTTCCTTAGTGGCAATTACCTATGAGGATATGGGAAAGAAACTTCCCGAAGCTGATTTTGACATAAAGGCAAATGAGGGTGAAATGGTTGCCCTTATTGATGCCGACTTGACAGCATATCGAAAAAAGTATGATAATAAGTCGGTAAGGAAAAACTGTACAATTCCCAACTGGCTGAACATTGAAGCGGAAAGACAAGGAATTAACTTTTCGGCTGTGCTTCAAGAGGCACTTCAGAAGAAGTTGGCAATAGGATAAAAGCGTTTATGGTAAACTAAATTAATGTATGTGATTTGTTTATGATTTTTGCCCTTGCAATTTTCCTTTTGTGAGGGCTTTTATTATAAGGCATGGGAGAGGGAAAGCCCTCAAGCCGCTTATTTGCCGTTTGATACACTGTAATATAGGGCTGTAAATTGTTTTGTGCTTTTGGCGGTATAAATACACCTTAAAAGACGAAATCCGTTTTCCCCCTTGTTATTTACGTATTATAAAGCCTAAAACAGCAGCTTGTATTTTATCAACCTTGAAATGCGGAGGGTGGACAATGGACGAAAAAACACTTGTAATCACAGAAGGGCAAGTCCGAAGCATAGCCCGAAAAATTGCAAGCAAAAAAGCTTATATAGATGATTCCAAGCGTGGAAATATTCAAAAGATGATTTATGAAATACAGGTCGATTCAATGCTTGCGGTTTTAAAGGTGCTGGGCATTAAGTACAGCTTCGAATATGACGAAAAGAATAATTTCAGATACACCGCTGTTATCGTGGATGGTGTAAAGGTTAGTGTTGACCATTAGGCGAACTGCCCTAACCTCTTTATAATTTCAACCAAATATGAATTTATTATAGAGCATTATCCTCCAAGCCCCTCCTAACGGCTTATTGACAAAAGAAAAATGATAATCCTGTATTCTCATACTGTCGGATGTTAAGGAGCTTCCGAGACAAATATATATTATGCCTCTCCAAAAAAGAGGAAAAATAAATTATTTCGGAGGATAAAGCAGATGTACAAGAATGTAAGGGAATACCCGAATATTTTAAAGCTGGCTGAAAAATATGCAATGGCTGACAGCCGGATAAGATGTGACGATTTAGAGGATAGTATATACAAAACTGTTGACAGGCTTAATGTCGTTTCTGAATGTCTGAAAACAGAAAATAGGAGAGCCGGAGCAAAGGCCCTTGATGAAATCAATGACCTTATAAACACAATTTGGTGCAGTGCTATTCTGGAAGGCTTTACAAATGGTTTTCTGTTGGGACAAAAAGCCGATACGTAAAAATTAAATATACCGAAAACCGTCTGCAACCTTGAAGCCCGTGGAGAGGCTTTATATTAAAGGCTGTGGACGGTTTTTTTGTTTACAGATATAAATCACCTTAAAAGTAAAATCGTTTTAGAGAAGCTCAAAAAGTCCGTAAAAAAGATTTAAAAAGGGATACTGAAGTTTATATGCAATTTGGATTATGTTTACCCCTACTTACAAGTGAGGGTTTGTAAGGGTGAGGGTGAGGGCGATATTATTATGTGGGCTTATCTCTCTCCATAGCTTCATCAATAGCCCTGTTAAGAAAGCTATTAACGCTCTCCCCTTTACCGGCGGCATAGTCCTTTATAATATCCTTCTTACCTTTAGGGACAGTAAGATTTATTCTGTCATATGCTTTAGCTATAAATTCATTTTGATATTTTGTTTTATTAAATTTCTTTTCCTCTGCCATTGCTTCAACCTCCATTCTATAATTTATTTATAAGAGGGCGGATTTTACGAAATGGTCCTTTTCCACCTTACAGTAATATTATATCACAAAGCCAAACGTTGCGCAATATTTGGCTATTCTGTATATCGACACGTTGCGCAACGTGTGATATACTATATACATAAGGTAAAGGAAAGACAAACACCAAATAAAATAAAATTTTACTTAGGAGGTAAACACCATGAACGAAACTTTTAATACCACAGTACAGGAGCTTAAGGAAATCAAGAACTTCATAGCAGAGCTGGAGGCACAGAAGGCTGCACTTGAAGATACAATCAAGCAGCAGATGAGAGAAGTGGGCAAAACCGAAGTTTACACAGACCTTTTTAAGGTTACTTACAAGCCTGTTACTTCAACAAGGTTTGACAGCAAGACCTTCAAGGCTGAACACGCTGACCTCTACACAACCTACAGCAAGACTTCAACCTACAACCGTTTGACGGTGGCATAAGAAAAACCCTTGTATAAGCCGGCAAGCAAGAATACAAGGGTGCCCCAATGGGGTTACCTAAATTATAGCTTTTAAAGGCTGACAAGTCAATAAAAAATTTAAAGCACCGGAGAGGGGACAGCCTACGGCGGCTTAATCCTCTCCCGAAGCTTGACATAAAAAGGAGATAATAACAGATGATAAATACAAAAATTGAACCCCTGAAAAACATTACGTTTCCGAGTAATGATTTTAACTATTATGGTTTTATCAGATGGCTTGAAAGTGAAATATTAGAGAATAGTCAATACATAGAAAACCCGAGGGCAATCAAAAACGAAAGTAAATTAAGAATCCATATAAGGGCATTAAATTTGTCGAAGGCAGAGAGTAATGCCCTTGACGATGAAGTGACCGAGAGCTTATCAGAAATCACATCAGAGGGATTTTTAAACGGCTACTTGACAGCCTTAGCAATTACACAAGGCGAAGTATTATAAAGGTGGTATATTTACGGATATGTGTACAACAGACAGCAATAATTTAAAAATTACTGCGCAGGAAGCTTATGAACAAGCTGAAGCAAAAAATAAAACGCTTGCAGATTCTCCCAAAGATGACAGAATGAAATTATTTTACAAGGGCAAGCAGCTGAAGATGATACATATTGATGACATCCGGGATATAGTAAACCTCGGCAGGGACTTGTACCCGCTTGATTTTGCATTGTCTTTAAAAAACATATGGGACCTTGAAGCGATGAGTGCAGATAAGCACGATTTACAGCATAATTATATCTATGTCAGGTTTGTTTTCGGCTTAGCTCGTGCTATGGGTTATGGAGTGAGATAAAGGAGAAATATACAGGGAGCATGTAAGCAACACAGAAAAATAATAACAATGGGAGAGGAATATAAACCTGTTGATGGTTTAACCTCTCCATTTTTGTTGCCTACTATTTCATATTATTACATTTGGCGGCGTAAAATTTGTTTTAAGTTATCCCCAAATTATCCCCAAAAATCTGAAAAACAATATATTTGTGCAGTTTGACGGGAAAGAAAAAACCTTGAAAAAATGATATTTTCAAGGCTTTTGGTGTGCACCTTCAGGGGCTCGAACCCTGGACCTTCTGATTAAGAGTCAGCTGCTCTACCAACTGAGCTAAAAGTGCATTTATTAATTATTTTATCTTATCGGCGGTTTTCTCAACCGACAATAGATATAATAC
>JAJQCI010000258.1 GCA_021202835.1 Clostridiales bacterium
CCTTTGATGAATTTGCCGAAGCCAAAAATTCGGGAATAACAACAGTTCCTGCTTAAATCGGCCCCTTTACTCTTCTTAAGCTTTCAAGATTTGTCGGTGAAAAAACAGAAAAAGACTTTGCGTCAGAAACGGCGGAAGCCTACGCCGAGGCTGTCAGAAAGCTGGCTTGTCTTGGGGCAGAGTGGATAAGCTTTTCAGAGCCCTGTCTTGTTAAAGACTTAGACGCCTCCGACATTTCCCTCTTTAATGAGCTTTATGCTGTTATTTTAGGAGCAAAGAGCGGCGTTAAAATACTTCTTCAGACATATTTCGGAGATATAAGAGACTGTTATAACGATGTAACAGCCCTTGATTTCGACGGAATAGGCCTTGACTTTGTAGAGGGCAAAGAGTCACTTTCTCTTGTTAAAGAAAACGGCTTCCCCAAGGATAAAATTCTTTTTGCCGGAGTTGTAAACGGAAAGAATATCTGGCGCAACAGCTACGCAAAGACAGCCGATATAATTTCACAGCTTAAGCCCTTCTGCGGCGAGATTGTTTTAAATACATCCTGTTCGCTTCTTCATGTTCCCTATACTCTTAAGAACGAAACAAAGCTTCCGGAGGAATATACAAAGCATTTTGCCTTTGCGGAGGAAAAGCTTGGCGAGCTTAAGGAGCTTAAGGCCGTTCTTTCGGCTTCATCTCCCGAAGAAACAGAGGAATATAAGAAGAACGACGCCATATTCAATGAAGACCGAAAGGCTTCCGACAAGGCTGTTCAGGAGAGAACCTCAAGCATAAAGGACTCCGACTTTACACGTCTGCCTGCTTTTGAAGAAAGGGAAAAGATTCAGAAAAACCGCTTTGACCTTCCTCTCTTCCCCACCACAACAATAGGCTCCTTCCCCCAGACAGCTGACGTAAGAGCCAACAGAACAGCCTTCAGAAAAGGAAACATTACCGAGGCCGAATATAAAGACTTCAACAAAAACAAGATTAAAGAGTGTATAAAGCTTCAGGAGGAAATAGGCCTTGACGTTTTAGTTCACGGCGAATATGAAAGAAACGACATGGTTGAATATTTCGGCGAAAAGCTGAACGGCTTCCTCTTTACTGAAAAGGCTTGGGTTCAGTCTTACGGAACACGCTGTGTTAAGCCGCCCATTATTTGGGGAGATGTTTCAAGAGAAAGCGCTATGACGGTTGAGTGGTCTGTTTATGCCCGGAGTCTTACAGAACACGTTGTAAAGGGTATGCTTACCGGCCCTGTTACAATACTTAACTGGTCCTTCCCCAGAGAAGATATTTCCCTTAAGGAATGCGCTTATCAGATTGCCTTTGCCATTCGTGACGAGGTTCTTGACCTTGAAGCCAACGGCATAAAGATTATTCAGGTTGACGAAGCTGCTTTAAGAGAAAAGCTTCCCTTAAGACGCTCCGACTGGGAATGTGACTATCTTGACTGGGCAATTCCTGCCTTCAGGCTCGTTCACAGCGGCGTTAAGCCCGAAACACAGATTCACACCCATATGTGCTACAGTGAATTCACTGACATAATAAAGGCCATTGACAATATGGTCGCCGATGTTATAACCTTCGAGGCTTCACGTTCCGACCTTCAGATTTTAGATTCCCTTAAGGAAAACAACTTCCGTACAGAGGTTGGCCCCGGCGTTTATGACATTCATTCGCCGCGTGTACCTTCAAAGGAAGAAATCAAGTCGGCTCTCCACAATATGGTTAACAAGATTTCCGTTTCAAAGCTTTGGGTTAACCCGGACTGCGGTCTTAAAACAAGAGGCGTTGAAGAAACAAAGCCCAGCCTTGAAAATCTTGTGGCTGCCGCAAAGGAACTCAGAGAAGAATACAAATAAAAAATATCAAAATAAAATCAGGGCTTTTGCAGGGGTTTTCTCTGCCGAAAGCCCTTTTTCGGAGGAAATATGAAAAAAGAATATATTTTTGCGGCCGGAGCCGTTGTCATATGGGGAACCCTTACCCCTGTAAGCAAGCTGCTTTTCAACAACGCCCTGCCGGAAATGGAGCTTTTGTTTCTCTCAAGCGCCGCCGCTTCCGCCGCACTTCTTTTAATAACAGCTTTTTCGGGAAACCTGAAGCATTTTAAGGAATATACACCGGCGGACCTTCTTGCCCTTATTCTTTTTGGTTTTATAGGCATATTTCTCTATACTGCCTTTTATAATTTCGGAATAGCAGTTCTTTCCTCACAGGAGGCCTGTATAATAAATTATTTATGGCCTGTTACAACCGTTATTTTCTGCTGTATCATATTAAAGGAAAGGTTTACACTGCGGAAGCTTGCCGCAGCGGCAATATCCTTTTCGGGGATTGTCGTTATAGCCACAAGAGGGGATTTTTCCTCTTTGGATTTAAGTAATTTGAAGGGTGTTTTTGCCTGTTTCGCTGCGGCGCTGTGCTACGGTCTTTTTTCGGCCCTTAACAAAAAGAAAAGCAGCAACCAGTTCTGCGCAATGACGATATATTATATTGTTTCAACTGCTGCTTCGGGGCTTGTGCTGCTTTTTACGGGAGAGTTTATTCCCGTAGAATCTGCTTTTACGGCTGCGGGCATAATTTGGATAGGCGTTTTTGCAAACGCTGCCGGTTATCTGCTTTGGTGTCTTGCTCTTGTGGGCGGAGATACGGCGAAGATATCAAACATAGCTTTTTTTACACCGTTTTTGACAATAGTTTCCGCAAGAATCATTCTGGGTGAGGAAATAAACATATTTGCCTTTATAGGTCTTTTAATGATACTTTTCGGGGTATTCATACAGACTGTAAAAATAAAAAGAGAGTACTGAGGCTTATGCCGGGTACTCCCTTTTTATTTTTACAGTCTGTTGTAAATTCTGAAAACGAATAAATAAACTCCGTCCCAGAAAAGCTTTTTTGCGCTTTTTTTTGCTTTCTTTTTAAGCATAAGCTTAATACTCTTCACGGGAAATTCCCCCCTTTGTTAAAGGGACTGAATTCCGGCTACTTTAAGGCCTGTCCTCTTTGTAACGGAGGCTGTTTTTGTTTCTGCGTCCCAGCCAACCTCTGCGCCTATGGCTTCGGCAACGGTTCTCAGGGGAAGCATAAAGCTGCCCTCATAAACCTGCTGAGGTACGGCAGGGGTTACAGCTTCGCCGTTTACATAAATTACAGTGTCTCCGGCTGTCATTGAAACGGTATAGCTGCTGTTTGAAAGAGTGGCTGTTTTTGTTTCTGCGTCATAGCCTACTTCAAAGCCCAGTTCTTCAAAAACGCCTCTTACGGGAACGAGGGTTGTTCCCTCAACAATAATGCCCTGTGCTTCGATAGCGTTTCCGTTTACGGTGACATTTACGCCGCCGTCGGCTAAAGCCGTTGTTGTAAGAGCTGCCGTTAAGGCAAGGGCCAAAATAAGTTTTTTCATGGTTTTCCTCCTTGTTATTGATTTCGGCCGGCTGTAAAACTTATGCCTTAAAAACCGGCTGTATTAATATGTTTTTACTGTTATTTTCCGACAGACTTAAGCTCAGTAAGCCTTAATGTCCGTCCGGTTTTTTATATCGTTTAGTTCGTCAGCGTCATATCCGGCCACGACAACGGTTCCGTCGGCTTTAAGCCCTGCCGTATACATACCGCCGGCTGAAACTGCGGTGATGCCGCTCCAGCTTTTTATTCTGCACTGGCCCCAGTCAACGTTTCCGCTTTCGGGGCCTGCCGCAAGTGCATTGCCGGGGCCTGCGGCCACAACCGTTCCGTCGGCTTTAAGCCCAACGGTATGATTATAGGATGCCGAAACACGGACGATAGTTATACAGCCGCAGACATTAAACTGTCCGAAAGCATAAAAGACAGA
>JAJQCI010000342.1 GCA_021202835.1 Clostridiales bacterium
GTTTCATAATAACCGTCATAAAACCTGTAATTTATCAGTGAACCCGACATAGCTTTATAGGAATTGTAATTGTTTTTTAGCTCCTTATTTATTGCAAAGCAGGAGACAGGCAGGGCAGCGGCAAAAACAGCCAAAACAACGACTACCCCGGCATAATTTCCCGACATAAAGCCTCTTAAAATTATAAAAATCAAAACAACGGCCGCTATTCCAAAAGCGGCACCAAAGGCCTTTTTTGCCGCTTTCTTGTAAATCTTCATATACATCTCAAGCGTAAAATCCGTTGTAGTTTCATATAACGGCTCCATACATTTTCTCCCCTATTTCTTAAGACTCCTTATAAAATCCTCAAGCTCAAAGCTGCAGTTTCTCTTTTCCACAATGTCAAAATATGTATTTGATAAGTATATGCAAAAAAACTCATCATTTTCTGTAATTTTTAAAATACCGCCGTATGAAGCCTTTGTTTTAGTGCTTTTTGTTTCGGTTTCATAGTGGTCATCATAAAACCTGTAACTTATTAAAGAACTCTGACATTGTTCATAAGCTCTGTAATTGCTTTTCAGCTGTCTGCTGCCTGCAAAATCAAGCCCGAAAATAAAAGCAATAATGATAAGCGGTATAAAAACGTCCCCAAAGTAATTGCCTTTCAATAAGCCCGACACAATACGCAGTATGTAAAACAGACCTATAATTCCCACTGCCGTTGAATAAGCCCTTTTCGGCCCCCTGTCATAAACCTTAATATACATATCAAGAGTTAAATCAGTTGTTGTTTCATATAACGGCGCCATATTTTCTCCCCGTTACCTTTTACAGCCTTTCTTTATTTTATTAATGTACTTTCTGAGCCGGCTGTCACAGCCTCTCTTTTCCAAAATATAAAACTTATCATTTTCGGCAAAAAAACAGTATTCATCCCGGCTTTCCGTTATTTTGCAAAGCTCCTTGTAATAAATCTTATTCTCATCGTTTTTTCTGCTGAATATAACATAATCCTCATAAAACATACAGAAGATTATAAAGCCTGCGTCCGGATTGTTATAATAGGCGGTTTTGAAGCGCTTATCCAAAAAACTGTCTGCAAAAGCAAGCAAAATTCCGGCTGCAAAGCCGTAGTATACTATTTGCAAAAGCGCTCCCCTCATTATGCATTTAAAAATGAATAAAGCACAAAATACTGCCGCCCCAAATATGTATACCTTGAATTTTTTCTTCAGGAGGTTTTTGCGTGCTTTAGTATACAGCTCGAATGTAAGCTCCGTCTGCGTTTCATATAAAGGCTCCATATTCAAAGCTCCCCTTTATTCTTCGGCTTCCTCTTCTTCATCCTCCGCAAAAACCTCGGCGGCTTCGTCAGTTGTTTCCTCTTCGGAGGGCTCTGCCTCCCCTTCTGCCGTTTCACCCCGGGCTTCTTCCGCCTGCTCCGCTTCGTCGGTGGTTGCCTCATCAGACGCAATCTCTACATATATATATACATCCTCAACAGTGTTAACTCCCGAAGGAAGGAAGGGCACAACCTTAACCCTGTGGGTTCCCTCTTCAAGATCGGTTAAATCAATATAAGCGCCTATGTCGGAAGAATTAATTGTATCCTTATTTCCGTAAAGCTCAAGCTTAACATCTTCAATGTCTTCCGCCAGCCGGAAGCCTTCACCTAAGCCTACAACAACCATATCGACGCCCTCTACCACAACAACGGTGGGGTCTTCTTTTTCAATGACGATTTCAACGGTAACATTTAAATATTCATCCGAGGCCGCCATAAGCCCTCTCTCCGCCAAAAGAGGCTGTATGTCGAAGGTTCTTACAACGTTTTCATCTGCGCCGCCTATGCTTATCGACGGAAGTATTATAGGGTCGAATGTCAGGCTTTCTTCCTTGCCCAAAACTCTTATAATTTCGGGACTGTAAATAACGTCGGTAACCGAATAGCCCGTTTCGGCAACACCTGTATATTCAGAAAGCTCAACCCTTATTTCACCCTGCATGAGAACCGCAGTGCTGACCTGAACATATTCTTCATAAACAGAAAACATTTCGTCTGAAACAACGTTGCCGCCGGTGTCAAAAAGAACAGGCTCAACATTTGCCACACTGTCATCGGTAACCTCCGACAGGTCTATCAAAAGCCCTGCATAGGCTATAGTATCCTTAAGGCTTTCAGGCCCCTTAACCGTAACCGCCGAAACAGCAGCCACCGGCTCGGCGTGAACATAGTTTCCCCCGGGCTCGTTTTGAACTATAACATTTGTAGGCACGTCAAACTCCACCAGCCTGTCAATATTAACAGACAAGCTTGAGGGTGAATAGCCAACTATTTCATAAGCATTACTGTAAAGCGATAAATTCGGTATGACGGAAACAACAAGATTAGAGTCAAGGTTTTCATTATAATAGCCTGAAAAACGACCCAAATCCACAGAGGCGGTAAGCTTATCCTTATTTGAGTCAAGATTTGTAAGGTCAGGCCTTGTGGCTTTAACCTTTATTCTTACATTTTGCTCCGCAATATCTTCCAAATTAAGGCAGACAAGGTCGTTTGCCGCCAAATCTTCAACACCGTTTACTGTAAGGTCAACTGTGTAGGTTTTTGTTTCCGACGGGTTCAGTGTACTCATAACAATAAACCACAGAAAAAAAGCAAAAATAAGCGACAGAATTTTAACACCTATATTCTTTTTGAAAAAATCTTTAACCAATTCAGTTATCTTTTTTGTCCTCATTATTATGCAGCCCCTTCCACAAGGCGGAAAATGTTATATAGCCTGTTTTTTGTGACGGCGCCAAAATCTCCGTAAGCTGTTCGCCGTTTAAGCCTCTTTTGAGCTTTCCCTCGTGGGCTACGGAAATTTTGCCCGTTTCCTCCGAAACAACAACAATCTGAGCATCACAGACCTCGCTTGCCCCTACGGCGGCTCTGTGTCTTGTGCCCAGGTCGCTGTTAAGTCTGGCTTCCGTTAAGGGAAGAATACAGGCGGCAGAAGCTATTCTGTTGTTTCTTATTATAACCGCTCCGTCGTGGAGAGGTGTTTTATTTACAAATATGTTCGTTAAAAGCCGGCTTGAAACCGCCGCATCTATAACTATGCCCGGGTTTTTAAGCTCAACAGGCACGCTTTTTTCAACAACAATAAGGGCCCCTGTTTTTTCCCCTGCCATTCTCACGGCTGCGTCAACAATTTCCTTTACTGTTGAGTCTTCAAGCTTATCTGCGGCTTTTTCTGAAGAAAAAATGTTCGTAACAAGCCACCCTCTTCCTATGTTTTCAAGCGCCTTTCTGAATTCCGGCTGAAAAAGGATAATAATGGCAATTATGCCCACGGAAAGGGTTTTTTCGATTATCCACGAGATTGTGTAAAGATTAAAGATATTCGAAAGCAGACTTACAACTCCCAAAACAAATATGCCTTTGAGAAGAGTCCATGCTCTTGTTTCTCTTATCCATACAAAAACCCAGTAAATTAAAACCGCAACCAGCAAAATATCTATTATGTCTGTAATTTTTATTGTAGATACACTTGACGAATTGATATTCGAAAACAAATTCGTCAAAGAGCTAAAGCTTTGTCCCAAAATATTCACCCACTTTTCCTATTACATATTCCTGTCTATTTTAATTATAGCACAAACCTTTCCCTACTTCAATCAGAAAAAAAGAAATTTTTATGAAATTATTATGTAACAGTCCCGTCTTTTGGCTTTGTCAACTTTTCAGTGCTTTTCGTTTTTCAGAATTTTTAATTTTCGAAATCATTTTTGTTGTTTTTCTGTGCCCGGGTGTTTAACAGTTAGAAATTCAAAAATAGGCTTGTAGGGTGCAGAAAAC
>JAJQCI010000161.1 GCA_021202835.1 Clostridiales bacterium
TCTAAGGGAATGTTAATGGCCTGTGACGCCGTAAGTCTGTGTATATCGTCGCCGTTTTTTAAGGCATTTACAAGAGTTTCGTCGGCGGAAAGATGGGCCAGAACTCTGAGCTCAATTTGTGAATAGTCACCGTCGGCAAAGACATATTCCTCCGAAGAGGGCATAAAGGCCTTTCTCAGAAGGTGGCCCAGCTCCAGCTTTATGGGAATATTCTGAAGATTGGGTTCCGTTGAACTTATTCTTCCCGTGGCGGTGACGGTTTGGTTGAATGTGGAATAAATCTTGCTTGTTTTGTTGTCAATAACCGCCAAAAGCCCGTCGCAGTAGGTTGATTTAAGCTTTGCATATGTTCTGTAGGAAAGAACCTTGTCTATAATCTCGTCCTTGCCCCTTAGCTTTTCCAAAACATCAGCCGAGGTTGACCAGCCAGTTTTAGTCTTTTTTCCGCCTTTAAGGCCCAGCTTTTCGAAAAGAATAACCCCCAGCTGTTTGGGTGAGTTTATATTAAATTCCTCTCCTGCGGCAAAATATATTTCCTCAACAAGCTCCGAAAGCTTTTTGTCAAGCCGCTGTGAAAATTCTTCAAGCTCGTTTTTGTCAACTTTCATTCCTGCCGTTTCCATATCCGCAAGAACATAAATAAGAGGCAGCTCTATTTCATAATAAAGGCCCTTCATTCCCAAATCGGCGATTTTTTTAT
Organism: Clostridiales bacterium; assembly: GCA_021202835.1. Classification (GTDB taxonomy): domain Bacteria; phylum Bacillota; class Clostridia; order Lachnospirales; family CAG-274; genus JAJQCI01. Next base: position 701 of record JAJQCI010000161.1, read on the forward strand.
TCATAGGCCCGAAGCTGTCGGCGATAACGGAAACAAAATTTCCGAAAAGCTCGGTAAGCTTTTCATCTTCAAGCTTATAGTAGGGGGTTCTGCTTTTGCCCTTGCCTGTTACATCCTCCAAAGAGGGCAGACGGCGGTTTAAAAAATCCCTGCCTATTTGGCTGTAGTCATAGCCGGAGGCTGTCGGGTTCAGAACATAAGCCCCTATCATTGTGTCGAAAGCAATATTTTTAACATCTATTCTGTCCTTAAAATATACTATATCCGTTTTGGCGTCATAGGTCACCTTTTTTATGCTGCCTTCGAAGAAGTCCTTAAAAATATCTGTAAAATCCTCTTCAGCAAAGCTCTTTTCAAGAAGGCTTATTTCAGTATCAACTAAAACAACAGCCACATTTCCCGAAAAATCGGAAAAGGCACAGCCGCAAAGCGTTTTACCGTCCAAAATAAGCTTATAGGCTGTTTCTTCTTTTAAGCCCTTGGCAAATTCCTCCGCTTCCGCCTTTGTTTTTATAACTCTTATGTTAAGCTCAGGTGCGGCGGTTTCCGCAGGCTTAAACCTGTCCAAAAGAGTCTTAAAATCGTTATATTCAAAGGCTTCTCTGGCTTCGTCGTTAAACATATCCCTTATTTTAAGGCTTTCCGTTTCGGCCTCTAAGGGCACACCTGTGTTTATAGTCACCAAAAACTTGCTTAAAAGGGCCTGTTCGCTGTAGGCTCTAAGGTTTTCGGCGGCCTTTTTGGGCTTGATTTCGTCGGCATGTTCTATTGCGTTTTCAACTGTTTTATATTGTGAAATTATTTTAACGGCCGTTTTTTCCCCTATAGAGGGAACCCCGGGCACATTGTCGGAGGTATCTCCCATAAGAGCCTTGACCTCTATAAATTCCTTTGGGGTAACGCCGTATTTTTCGAAAACATCCTTTGCAAAGTAGTTTTCAACCTCAGTGCCGAAGCCCTTTGTTTTGGGAATTCTTACCTCTGTAATATCCGTGGCCGTCTGAAGGAGATCTCTGTCACCGGAAACTATAACCGGCGCAAGCCCCTCCTTTTCACATTTCGCCGCAAGACTTCCCAAAATGTCGTCGGCCTCATAGCCCTCCATCTCAAAAACGGAAATATTCATCTTTTTAAGAATTTCCTTTAAAAGAGGAATCTGGGGGCGAAGCTCAACGGGCATGGGCTTTCTGGTTCCCTTATATTCGCCGTAGGTTTTGTGTCTGAATGTAGGCGCATGAACGTCGAAGGCAACGGCTATGTGAGTGGGCTTTTCTTCATTAATAAATTTAAAAAGAATGTTGAAAAAGCCGTAGACACCGTTTGTATAGTCTCCGTTTTTGTTTGTAAGGGGCGGAAGGGCATAAAATGCCCTGTTTATTATGCTGTTTCCGTCTATCAAAATTATTTTGTCCATATATTAATCTTCCTTTTCGGGAAATTTAACAAGCTCAAGCCTGCTTTCCTCAAGCATCTGCATACTCAGCTCATCGGGATAAATTTCCTTTGCATATACTTTAACTATTCCGGCATTTATAATCTGTTTAAGGCACATTACACATGGTGAAGCCGTAACATAAAGAACGGCCCCCTTACATGAAACACCGTTTACGGCGCACTGTGTTATTGCGTTGCTTTCGGCGTGAACCGCCCTGCAGAGCTCCTGACGTCTGCCTGAGGGAACACCCAGCTGTTGTCTGAGACAAACCCCCAAATCACAACAGTTGGCCAGGCCCTTGGGCGCTCCGTTGTAGCCTGTAGCCAAAACCTGATTTTCTTTAACTATAACAGCCCCCACTTTACGCCTTAAGCAGGTAGATCGCTTGCTGGCCAGCTCGGCCATTTCCATAAAATATTCGTCCCAGCTTATTCTTTCTGTTTTCACGATAAATCATACCCCCTTATAAGCAGGCAGCCCGAAAAGGCTAGTGCTTAAAGCCCTGTCAGCCGCAAGGCCGCCCTTGTTCATACCCTTTAAAATTTCCATATATTCATCAAAGTCAATATCTATATTATTATGAAGAATGTCATAAACCCTGCCCTCATAAACAAAAATACAGTGGCAGGAATAATCCTCTCCGGAGTCTGTTTTGTCAAAATTTTCCACAAATATTCCCGAACCGTCGGCAGACTTTAAACAGAGAATATCCCCCAAGGGAAAGTTTATTTTAAGCTTAAGGGCATATTCAAGACAGTCGGGACCTCTGCCTATTGTTTTACAATAATCTTTTATGTTCAAAAAACTCATCTCCGAATCTCTGTCTTACAACCTCATAAATCAAAATACCGCAGGCAACCGAAGCGTTAAGCGACTCGGCTCCGCCCAAAACAGGGAGCTTAATCAAAATATCCGCCCCGGCCGCCGCCTTTTCGCTTAAGCCTCTGGCTTCGTTTCCTATAAGAATCGCCGAGGGTCTTTTCAAATCCACTTTATAGGGGGTTGTTTTTCCCCTAAGATGTGCAGCCAAAACAAAAATGTTTTTTTCTTAAGCACTTTTAAAATCTCTTCCATATCGGCTCCGGTATAAACCGGAATATTAAAAACCGAGCCCATTGCACTGCGCAGAACCTTAGGGCTGTATATGTCGGCGCTGCCCTTCGTCAGAATAACTCCCCCTGCTCCTCCTGCGTCGGCAGTTCTTATTATTGTGCCCAAATTACCCGGGTCCTGAATTTCCTCTCCCACAACAATAAACTCAGGCTTGCTTTTAAACAGGTCTGAAAGCTCATATTCCTTTCTGCGGCAGACACAGGCCGCCCCCTGAGGGTTTACCGTGTCACATATTTCCCTGAAAAAGCCGTCCTCAACAAAATAAGCCGGAAAGTCACCTGTGTCAAACCTGTCGGTAAAATCTCTTCCGCATTTTTCCGAAAAAACGTAATATTTAATTATATCAGAAGGAACGCTTCTGACAAGCCGCTCCCCTTCGGCAATAAAAAGCCCTGTTTTGTCTCTTGTATGTTTAACGCTGAGCTTTCTAAGCTCTTTCAAAATTTTTTTAGGCGCCCCGGTAATCAATCTTATCAATCCTTTTTATATCTTATAATTTCCGAATTTATTATATCACAAATTAGGATAGCTGTAAAACTATTTTTTGCCTGCTTTAATTAAGCACTTGGAGTCTCG